>CABQOJ010000001.1 GCA_902465775.1 uncultured Porphyromonas sp.
CGATGGTATGACGAAGAGTTCGTTGAGAAAAGCTCGCAGACTATCCATACATGTAGCTTAGAAAGTGAGGCTCCTCCTCAGGAGCCATACAAAGTGGGAGCAGATCGTCCAGACTAAACGCTCCAACCTTAGCGCAAAGGTACGAAATTAGAGATTAGAGACTAGAGGTTAGAAGCTAGAGATTAGAAGTTAGAGTCTAGAGGTTAGAAGTGAGAGACTAGAGGTTAGAAGCTAGAGGTTGAAAGTCCGATCACTCCGATGGCTCCGATACCTCCGATCACTCCGATAGCTCCGACACTCTCCAATAGCTCTAACCTCTAACTTCTAACCTCTAATCTCTAATACCTCCCCCTCCGAGGAAATCCGAAATCCTCTCGGAGGGATTTCTGATTTCTCACCGAGGCGCGGAGAAATTCTTCGGACTTACGATTTCATTCTTCCGAAGTTTCATTTCATTCTTCCGAAGTTTTACTTCGCGCCTCGGTGGAGAGATAAAAACAGCCACAGAGGAATTTGACGTTTCCTCCGTGGCGTATGAATTTACTTGACCGTAAGCGGTTCTGTTAGAGCGGGTGCGCTGGAGAGCGTTCCCCTTCTAGCTAGCGTAGACGACGATAGCCGTATGTGGCTTGTGCGTCTAGCTCCTCTTCGATACGTAGCAGCTGGTTGTACTTGGCGATGCGGTCGGTGCGGCTTAGCGAACCGGTCTTGATCTGCCCAGCATTCGTTGCTACAGCGATGTCGGCAATGGTCGTATCCTCGGTCTCGCCCGAGCGGTGCGACACGACGGCTGTGAAGCCGTGACGATGCGCCATATCGATCGCGTCGAGCGTCTCTGTGAGCGTGCCGATCTGGTTGACCTTGATCAGGATGGAGTTAGCAGAATGCTCCTTGATACCACGGCTCAGGTACTCAACATTGGTCACAAAGAGGTCGTCACCGACGAGCTGCAGGCGGTCGCCGAGCTTCTCGGTGAGCAGATGCCATCCCTCCCAGTCGTTTTCGTCCATACCGTCCTCGATGCTATCAATGGGATACTTGCTGACGAGCGTCTCTAGGTAAGCAACCTGCTCAGCGGGAGTGCGCTGCTGACCCTTCTCGCCCTCAAACTTGGCGTAGTTGTAGACGCCCTCGTGGTAAAACTCGCTAGCGGCGCAGTCTAAAGCGATGGTTATGTCGCTACCGGGCTTGTAGCCGGCCTGATGGATCGCCTCGATGATGCTGTTGAGCGCATCCTCGACGCCGCCTAGGCTAGGCGCAAAGCCACCCTCGTCACCTACAGCGGTGCTGAGGCCACGATCGTGGAGCACTTTCTTGAGTGCGTGGAATGTCTCGGAGCCCATGCGGAGCGCTTCGCTAAAGCACTTGGCACCGATGGGACGGATCATAAACTCTTGGAAAGCGATGGGCGCATCGCTGTGAGAGCCCCCGTTGATAATGTTCATCATCGGCACGGGGAGTGTGTGCGCGTTGACGCCACCGATGTAGCGGTAGAGCGGTATAGCCAGTTCGTCAGCGGCCGCCTTAGCAACAGCAAGCGATACGCCAAGGATAGCGTTGGCCCCGAGTACGCTCTTGGTCTCAGTGCCGTCTAGGTCTATCATCTTCTGGTCTATCTCACGCTGCTCGAGGGCGTTCATGCCGAAGAGCGCTGGCGCGATGATCTCGTTGACGTTTTCGACCGCTTTGCGAACGCCCTTGCCTAGGTAACGGCTCTTGTCGCCGTCACGTAGTTCGAGTGCTTCGTGTTCCCCTGTAGAGGCTCCACTGGGTACAGCGGCGCGACCCATGGCTCCGCTATCTAGGACGACCTCTACCTCTACTGTGGGATTGCCACGCGAGTCTAGTACCTCGCGTCCTCTGATGTCTACTATCTGCATATGTGTAGATGCTTTTGTGTGAATCTTATATAACCTTCTTAATCGTGACAAAGGTAGTAAATCTGCACGAGGTGGCAAGCGATCCAAGGTCCTCGATGATGAGTAAAGCCGAGACGTGTAACCCTTTGTAGGGACGCACGATCTGTGCGTCCGTTGTGTCAAAGGTTACAGCATCGTGGTTTTAACGGGGACGGACGCACAGATCGTGCGTCCCTACAACCGTTACACGTCGGCTGGTTCGACAACGGACGCCCTCCCACTAGACACTCCCGTGCGTCCCTACAGCTGTTACACGTCGGCTGGGTCGACAACGGACGCTCGGCCGTCCATACAAGCGACGAGTTTGGATTTTTCCGTATCTTTGAGGCAGTAAAAGAACACAATAACTTAATACAACTACTATGGAGATACCTTTTTCCGAGGCATACCGCATTAAGATGGTAGAGCCAATACATAAGAGTACGCGTGAGCAGCGCGAGCAGTGGATTCGCCAGGCACACTACAACCTCTTCAGCCTCAAGTCGTCACAGGTCTTTATCGATGTCCTCACCGACTCGGGTACGGGCGCTATGAGTGACCGTCAGTGGGCTGGCATCATGGTTGGCGATGAGAGCTATGCGGGCGCTTCCTCTTTCCAAAACCTCAAGGATGCTGTCGAGAAGATCTGCACCTTCCCGCTCGTAATCCCTACACACCAGGGCCGCGCTGCTGAGAATGTGCTTTACTCGGCTACGCTCAAGGAGGGCGACATCGTACCGGGCAACTCACACTTTGACACAACGAAGGGGCACATCGAGTTTCGCAAGGCTGTAGCCGTCGACTGCACGATCGATGCGGCTAGCAATACGGAGCTAGAGCTACCCTTCAAGGGTGAGATGGATCTGAACAAGCTGGAGGATTGCTTTAAGAAGTACCCTAAGGAGCAGATCCCTATGTGCGTCCTGACGGTGACGAACAATACGGCTGGCGGTCAGCCTGTCTCTATGAAGAATGTGCGTGAGACGAGCGAGCTGTGCCACAAGTACGGCATACCTCTACAGATCGACGGCGCTCGCTTTGCTGAGAATGCTTACTTCATCAAGACTCGTGAGGAGGGCTACGCTGACAAGTCAATCAAGGAGATCGTCCGTGAGATGCTTAGCTATGCTGACATCATGACCATGTCTAGCAAGAAGGACGCTGTGGTCAACATGGGAGGCTTCCTCGCTATGCGTGACGAGGAGCTCTATCACAAGTGCTCTATGTATGCCGTGATGAACGAGGGCTTCCTCACCTACGGCGGTATGAACGGTCGTGATATGAATGCGCTCGCTATCGGTCTGGATGAGAACACGGAGTTTGACATGCTCGATACCCGCATCCGTCAGGTGGCTTACCTCGGTAGCAAGCTAGACGAGTACGGCGTACCCTATCAGCGTCCTGCTGGTGGACACGCTATCTTCCTCGATGCGAAGAAGATCTTGACGCACGTTCCCAAGGAGGAGTTTATCGCTCAGACACTCGGCATCGAGCTTTACCTAGAGGCTGGCATCCGTGGTGTCGAGATCGGCTCTATCCTAGCAGACCGTGACCCCAAGACGGGCGAGAACCGCTACCCCAAGCTGGAGCTACTCCGCCTCGCTATACCACGTCGTACCTATACGAACAATCATATGGACGTCATCGCAGCAGCCTGCAAGAACGTCTACGACCGTCGTGAGTCGATCACACGTGGCTACGTTATCACCCGTGAGCTACCCGTACTACGTCACTTCACGGTAGAGCTAGAGCCTGCTAAGTAAGCGGCTCTACTATACATATATAATATAGAGTCCCCTAGAGGTAAGAGCCGTGCTGGCACCTCTGGGGGACTCTTTTTCCATTTTGCAAGAGGGCAGGAGAGGTGTTGCTCTTCTTTAGGGTCTGTGGAGACGCTTGCTGGTTACAGAGCGATGCTGGATGCACGAGAGCTCAGACTCGATAGGCGCTCTTACTATCTTTGCACTGTCTATTAACGAGAGACTCCTGCGAAGGGTTACTTGTGTTGGGTGGCGGAGGTTACGACAAGCTTCCTTTTCGTATCTTTGTGCCGACCTACTAGACTATGAAAGATCAGTACCCCTCCCAATGGCTCGAGCGCGCCGTAGATCAGCTATCCTTGCTCCCCGGTATAGGGCGCAAGACGGCGATGCGTATGGCGCTGCACCTGCTTCGTCAGCCTCCCTCCTATGCACAGCACTTGGGGGAAGCGATCATAGACCTTCGCCAGAAGATCTGCTACTGCGAGCGGTGCCACTGTATCAGCGACAGCCCGCTTTGCGACATTTGCTCTGATCCACAGCGTGACCAGAGCACCGTCTGCGTGGTCGAGCAGGTGAAGGATGTGCTGACCATCGAGCAGACGCACCGCTACAAAGGCCTTTACCACGTATTGGGCGGAATCATCTCTCCCATAGATGGTATCACGCCAAACGACCTAGAGATTGAGTCGCTCTACGAGCGTGTCCAGGAGGAGCCGGTCCGTGAGGTGATCCTCGCCATACGCTCGACCCTAGAGGGCGACACGACCAACTACTATATCTATAAGCGCCTAGAGTCTACGGGTGTGCTGGTCTCGCTCATCGCACGGGGTATCTCTATCGGCGACGAGATCGAGTATGCCGACGAGGTGACGCTCGGGAGCGCCATTGCGAATCGTACCCCCTTTGACCAAGTGAAGTAACTCCCTTTATGACACCTAATAGTACAGAGCTAGAGATCGAGCAACTGCGCAAAACCATCGAACAGCACAACCGCGCTTACTACCTAGACAACGCTCCGACCATTAGCGATGCGGACTACGATGCGCTGATGCAGCGACTCCTGACGTTGGAGGCAGAGCACCCAGAGTTTGCAGACCCCACTTCGCCATCGCTCCGTGTGGGTCGGGATCGCAACGATGCTTTCGTCCAGGTGGCGCACGAGCAGCCGATGCTTTCGCTCTCAAATACGTACAACTACGACGAGATAGCTGAGATCTGCCAGCGTACCGACACGCTCCTAGCTACGGACGATGTGCCGTGGGTGGCGGAGATGAAGTACGACGGCTCCTCCATATCGCTCATCTACGAGGAGGGCGTGCTGGTGCGTGCCGTGACGCGTGGTGACGGGACGCTCGGCGATGATGTGACGGTCAATGTACGGACGATCCAGTCGGTGCCACTACGTCTGCGCTCTATTGCGGGGCATCCCGACTATACGAGGGGGCGCATTGAGGTGCGGGGCGAAGTGCTACTTCCCTTCAAGGAGTTTGAGAGGCTCAATGGGGAGCGTACGGCTGAGGGTGAAGCGCCTTTTGCCAATCCTCGCAATGCGGCTGCTGGTACGCTCAAGACGCTGAATAGTCGTATCGTGGCGCAGCGCCGTCTGCTCTGCATCTGCTACTACCTCTATGCGCTGGACGATGAGACTCGTCTGCCAGACAGTTACTATGAGCGGATGAAGTTGCTCAAGGAGATGGGCTTTGACACGGGCGTTGCGCCATTTAAGAGTAGCGACCTGTCGGCGCTATACCATTATATAGATGAGTGGGACGTGCAGCGGGGCGACCAGCCCTACGCCACGGACGGTATCGTCCTCAAGGTGGATAGTCTCACGCAGCAACGCGCGCTCGGCAATACGGCGAAGTCTCCACGCTGGGCTTTTGCCTACAAGTATCAGCCAGAGAATGCGCGCGCAGAGCTTCTCTCGGTGGACTATCAGGTGGGTCGCTCGGGCATTGTCACGCCAGTGGCCAATGTGGAGCCAGTCCTTATCTCGGGGACGGTGGTGCGTCGCGCCACGCTACACAACGAGGAGTTCATCAAGAGCCTCGACCTGCACTACCATGACTACGTATATATCGAGAAGGGCGGGGAGATCATCCCCAAGATTACCGCCGTGGAGCCAAGTCTCAGACGACCCGACGCGGAGCCTGTACGACTGCCTGAGCGCTGTCCCGCTTGTGGTGCGCCGCTCCAGCAGATCGATGGCTCGGTGGGCTACTACTGCGTCAATAGCTACGCTTGCCCGCCACAGATCATGGGGCGGATCGAGCACTACTGCACACGCAGAGCTGCCGATATCAACGTGGGGCCCGAGACGATCGACGCACTCTTTGACAGACATCTTATTGAAAACATTGACGACCTCTACAAGCTCACCGCTAGCGATCTGGCGCAGCTACCGAACTTTAAGGATAAGTCGATCAATAACCTCCTCGCCAGCATCGAGCAGTCGAAGGGTCGTCCCTTTGCTCGTCTGCTCTATGGCATCGGCATCCGCTTCGTCGGCGAGGGCACGGCGAAAACGCTAGCACGACACTTCCAGAGCATCGACCGACTAGCCGAGGCGACCGCCTACGAGCTACAGGCGCTACCCGACGTGGGTCCGAAGATAGCCGAGCAGGTCGTTTACTTCTTTTCTCTGGAGCGCAACCAGCAGTTGATCGCAGAGCTACAGCGCTGTGGCGTCCGACTCGAAGAGTGCGCCGAGGAGGCGACCGACACGCCCCAGTCCAACCGTCTAGAGGGCGAGCGGATCGTGATCTCAGGTGGCTTCTCCCAGCACAGCCGTGACGAATACAAGCAGCTCATCGAGCAGCACGGCGGGACCAACGTGGGGAGCATCTCGAGCCGTACGACCTTCGTCCTGATGGGTAGCGACATGGGTCCCTCTAAGCGTGCCAAAGCGGAGGAGCTCGGCATCCCGCTCGTCACGGAGGAGGAGTTTCTCGCTCGTCTCAACTCTTAGTCTACAGGTGCGATTCAAGTGATATGAGCTGGAGCGCGTACTATCGGAGCTGTCAGGGGCACTTTCGCCCGCTGTTACGGCTGGGTCTGCCTGTGATCATCGGGCAGGTGGGACTGATCCTCGTGGGCTTTGCCGACAATGTGATGGTGAGCCATCATAGTCTGTTAGAGCTGGCGGCGGCTTCCTTCGTCAATAACTTCCTCAACCTGGTCATCATCTTCGGCATGGGCTTCTCCTACGGGCTGACCCCGCTGGTGGCGACCAATAAGGAGTGGGGACGCTCGGATCAGGTGGCTCACTACTTGGGGCATAGCTTCCTGCTCAACCTGCTGATCGCCCTGCTGATCGGCGGAGGGCTTTTCCTCCTCGAGGGAAGCCTCGGCGCCTTTAACCTATCGGAGGAGCTGCGCCCCATCGCCCTGCCCTACTACCGTATCCAGATCTTGGGCTTTATGGTGGTGATGCTCTTCAACACGTTCAAGCAGTACACCGAAGGGATGGGCGACACGCAGATCCCTATGTATATAACGCTGGCGGGCAATGTGCTAAACATCGGGCTCAACTACCTCCTCATCTATGGCAAAGGGGGCTTCCCCGAGTGGGGCTTGTACGGCGCAGGCATCGCAACGCTGGTAAGTCGTGTGGTGATGCTCATAGTGATCGTAGCTGTGACCGCCTTGTTGCCACGCTATCGTGAGATCTTAGAGCGGATAAAAGGTCTGCACTGGTCGTGGCGTGAGGGGATGGCTCCGCTACTGCGACTCGGTACGCCCGTGGCACTACAGATGGGTATGGAGGCTGCCTCCTTTTCCATAGCTGTCATCTTGGTTGCTCGGATCGGTACGTCAGCCTTGGCGGCGCATCAGATCATCTCGACGATTAGTACGCTAGGCTTCATGGTTTACTACGGCATCGGAGCGGCCACCGCAATCCGTAGTAGCACGCTCCTAGCACAGGGGGAGCGGGGGGAGACCCGCCATGTGGCCAGTGCGGGCGTCTACCTCTGTCTCTTTGTGGCAGCGGTGATGATGCCACTCTTGGTCCTGTGCCGTGAGCCGATGGTGCGCCTCTTCAATGCGGACCTTTCGGTTGCTGAGGCGACTTATCTAGCGCTCATCCCGCTCTGCCTCTACCAGATAGGCGATGCGCTGCAGATCGTCTATGCCAATGCCCTGAGGGGGATAGGCCGTGTGGCGATGCTCGCGCCAGCGGCTGCGCTGTGTCACCTGATTGTAGCGCCCACGATGGCATGGCTTTTTGGCTTTGGCATCGGACTGGAGGGCAATGGACCACAGCTTATGGGCGTGTGGTTTGCCTTCCCCGTCAGCCTGACGCTCTTGGGACTCATTCTGCGGTATTCCTTCCGGCGGGAGACCAAGTAACTAACTTCAAAAGTATTATTGCAAAGAGAGGAGTAGACTCCATCAGGGTCTGCTCCTCTCTTTTTGTGTCAATGCTCCTCAGGAGGCGATAGCACTCCTAAGGGCATCTATGTGAGTAGCTTGTGCTTACTTCTTGTTGATGTCTAGAGCCGTGCTTGGCTTAAACTTGATAGACTTGCTAGCCTTGATCTGAATAGTCTTGCCAGAGCGTGGGTTGATGCCCTTGCGAGCAGCACGCTTAGAAACGTAGAATGAGCCAAAGCCTACGAGTGTGAGGCGCTCGCCCTTCTTCATCTCTGCGTGGATCGTCTCTACGATAGCTTCATAGACAGCCTTTGTGTCCTTCTGAGTTAGCTGAGCCTTGTCAGCAACAGCCTTGATGAAATCTGTTTTGTTCATAGATAAACTTGTTTATGATTAGTAATAAGATTCTCTTGCTTGAGGGTCCTTGCGAATGGTATTGACGGCTTGTAGCATAGTGCTGTGGAGCTGTTCAGTCCTATTCACGCTCCAAAGATAGTGTTTTTTTTATTACCCACAACTATTTTGGAGGAAAATCGCCCAACAATCTCACTTTTAGCACCATTTTCCGTCAAAAACAGCCCTCTCGAAGTGATAAAAGGGACTTTTTGCGCCACTCCCTCTAGCTAAATGAGATCAGATGAAGAGAACTGACGCACCCCTCTCCGCACTCTTCCGATTTGCTCCGAAGAATTTGAAAATCTCCACAGGCGAGTCGAGAAATTCCTCCGAAGTTTCACTTCATTCTTCCGAAGTTTTATTTCATTCCTCCGAAGTCTCATATGACTCTTCGGAGGTTTTTCTTTTTTCCTCGGTAGGGGATTTCTGTTTTCCACCGAGCTATTTGCGATTTAGTCGGGATATGCGTTCCAGATAGGGCTCGCGTATCGGCTCTTTTTACTACCTTTGTAGCTACTGTAGCTATGACCCACATATTGCTCTGCTTAGGGGTTGCCTAGGAGAGCTACTATTCACCCTATACCACACGCCACAAGGCTTATGACCACAAGATCTATCCGACGAGCCCTCATATCAGTCTACCACAAGGAGGGCATCGATCGTATCGCACAGATACTACATGCTGCCGAGGTAGAGATCGTCTCCACTGGAGGTACCCAAGAGTATATCGAGTCGCTCGGCATACCCTGCACTCCCGTTGAGTCGCTGACCGCTCTGCCCTCTATCTTAGGAGGGCGTGTCAAGACGCTCCACCCGATGATCTTCGGCGGTATCCTCGCACGGCGAGACAATGCGCACGACGAGGAGCAGGTAGCGCAGTACGCGCTTCCCCTGATAGACCTTGTGATCGTGGATCTATACCCCTTTGCTGAGACGGTCGCTAGTGGCGCCAGCGAGGAAGAGATCATCGAGAAGATAGACATAGGCGGTATCTCCCTCATACGTGCTGCGGCAAAGAACTACCACGACGTGCTCATCTGCTCGCACCGCGATCAGTACGATGGGCTGATCGATCTGCTGCAGCGTGACGGATGTAGCACGACCCTCCCCGAGCGGAGGAGCTATGCGCTGCGTGCCTTTGAGGTGACAGCGACTTACGACAGTGACATCTTCAACTACTTCGACGCGGGCGCTCATACCGCACTACATCTCTCTGGTCGCAACCCGCGCGTCCTACGCTATGGTGAGAATCCTCACCAGATGGGCTTCTTCTTTGGGGACCTGGATCACTACTTTGACAAGCTACAGGGCAAAGAGCTCTCCTACAACAATCTGCAGGACCTCGACGCTGCCGTGCATCTCATTCAGGAGTTTGAGGCTCCCACCTTTGCGATCCTTAAGCACACCAACCCGTGTGGGATAGCTTCTCGTGAGACTATCTCGGAGGCTTGGCAGGCTGCTTATGAGGCTGACACGGAGTCGCCCTTTGGCGGTATCCTTGTGGCAAATAGGACGATAGACCGGGAGACGGCGGAGCAGATCTCGCACATCTTCTTTGAGGTGCTCATCGCACCCGACTTTGACACCGAAGCTTTGCAGATATTGGGTCAAAAGTCGAAGCGCATCCTTCTCCTGCAGAAAGCACCCTTGCCCGACCAAGACAGCGTCCGCTCAGCGGTGGGAGGCTACCTAGTACAGACACCGGACGTCCTCTCCGAGCCGGTCGTCTACACCTCTGTCACGGAGGCTACGCCCACAGAAGATGAGATGGCAGACATACGCATGGCCGAGAGCATCGTCAAGTACTGCAAGAGCAATGCACTGGCTATCGTCCGGGACAGCCAGCTCCTCGCGACAGGCATCGGTCAGACCTCTCGTGTCTCAGCCCTCAGACAAGCGATCCAGAAGGCGCACAACTTTGGCTTCGACCTCAAGGGGGCTGTCCTGGCGAGCGACGCATTCTTCCCCTTCCGTGACTGTGTAGACCTAGCTGCTGCAGCGGGCATCACGGCTATCGTACAGCCTGGCGGATCGATACGCGACCAGGAGAGCATCGACGCGTGCAACGAGCAGGGCGTCGCCATGGTGACGACAGGGGTACGCCACTTTAGACATTAATCATTAGTCACAACCAAACGATATATGGGACTATTCAAACTAAGACAAGAACTAGCTATAGACCTCGGTACAGCTAATACAATCATAATGAAGGATGGCAAGATCGTCTTCGACGAGCCGAGTGTCATCGCCTTCGACCGTCGCAATGACGAGGTGATCGCCGTGGGCACGAAGGCTCGGGAGATCTATGAGAAGGGGCACGAGTACATTCGCTCGGTGCGTCCCCTCAGAGATGGCGTCATAGCGGACTTTGACGCAGCTGAGAAGATGATCCGAGGCATGGTCAAGCAGATCAACAAGAAGTCGCACTCGCTCTTCTCCCCCTCGCTACGTATGGTCGTCAGCGTGCCTTCGGGCAGTACGGAGGTGGAGATACGCGCGGTGAAGGACTCAAGCGAGCACGCTGGTGGACGTGACGTCTACATGCTCTATGAGTCGATGGCCGCTGCGATCGGTATCGGCATCGATGTCCTCGCTCCTGAGGGTAACATGGTCGTGGACATAGGCGGTGGTACGACTGAGATAGCTGTCATCTCGCTTGGAGGTATCTCCTCAAAGCAGTCGATACGTGTGGCTGGTGACGAGTTCACCCATGACATCATGGAGTACATGCGCCAGAAGCACAATGTACGTGTCGGCGAGCGCACCGCAGAGCAGATCAAGATCGAGGTGGGCAGCGCTCTAGCTGAGCTGGAGAACGCTCCCGAGGACTTCCTCGTCACCAGTGCCGACCTGATGGACTCACTGCCACGCCAGATCAGCGTCTCCTATCAAGAGATAGCTCAGTGTCTCGACAAGTCTATTGTCAAGATCGAGAGCGCTATCCTCAGGACGCTCGAGAGCACGCCTCCCGAGCTCTACACCGATGTGACGCAAAACGGCATCTCCCTGACAGGCGGTGGCGCACTCTTGCGCGGTCTAGCCGAAAGATTGACACGTCGCTTCGCCATACAGTTCAACGTCCCCGAGGATCCACTACGCGCTGTGGCTATGGGCACCGACAAGGCGCTCAAGAATGTAGATAGTTACAACTTTCTCATTCACTAGAAGGGTCGTCACGTGGCGCTATAGTAGTAACAAGAGATAGCAATGCGTCGTCTCCTCGAACTCCTTCGTGCGAACCTGCACTGGGTGCTCCTAGTGGTGTGTGAGGCGATTGCCTTGCTCCTACTCTTTCATGGCAGTCTCTACCACTCATTCGTGGGAGCGGCTGCCAGTTCGTCTGTCGTGGGGAGGATTCACACCGAGGGGGCACGCTGGCGCTCCTACCTCTCGCTACAGCAGGAGAACCAGCAGCTCACGGCTCAGCTAGCATCGCTCGAGGGACGCTACCTAGCTTTGCAGAGACAGTTCGAGTACCTCCTCGCGGATACTGTTGTACCGCAGGTTCTGGCGCCTTTAGACTCCTTAGACACCATTGTGCGGGAGGAACCCAGCTTTACCTTTGTGACAGCACAGGTAGTTAGCTTGACCTACCTCAAGGCAAACAACATGATGACCATAGACCGTGGGGCACGTGACGGCATCAAGCCCAATATGGGCGTGGTCTCCCAGAGCGGTGTCGTAGGCATCGTAGCTCAGGTGGGACCTCGCTACGCAACGGTCGTACCGCTCATCAACGAGAGCCTAACGCTCAGCTGTATGACCCTCCGCGAGGGCCATGTGGGAGACCTCTCTTGGCGACGAAAGCTCTCGCCTGCGGAGGGCATCGTGCGGGGATTGCCGAAGCATGCGCACCTAGCTGTCGGAGATACGCTCGTGACGAGTGGCTACTCCGCCATCTTCCCCCCGGGCATGATGATCGGCCGGCTAGAGGGCGAAGGCGCCGAGGGCACTCGTATCACTTATCGTAAGGAGCTACCAGTGCTCCTAGCGACAGACTTCGGACAGCTACACCACGTCTACGTGATAACGGGAGGCAATACGATCAATCTAGAAGAGCAAGCGAGCAGAGAGGAGCTATGAGACTACAGATGATATGGACGACCCTAGGCATCGTACTGCTGGTACTGCTGCAGGTAGAGGTCTTTAACTACATACAGCTCTTTCGCTATGCGACCCCTTCGGTCTATCTCTTTGCGCTGCTACTCTTTAGCGTAGATACTCCGAAGGAGTGGCTCACGCTCGTCGGAGCGCTCGTCGGACTCTCCGTCGACCTGCTCAGTGGCACGCCCGGACTGCACATGGCTGCCCTGACACTCGTCGGCTTCCTGCGCAACTATCTCCTAGCTCCCGCCGTCGATATCGAGAGTAACCTACGACGTGCGCCCTCCATGCGCATACATGGCTGGGGCATCTGGCTAGTCATCCTAGAGATGGTAGCGATCCATCAGTTTGTCCTCTTCACGCTCGACTCGCTAGGCGGCTTCGACTGGGAGTACTACGCCCTGCGGCTGGGTAGCAGTATGCTCCTGACCTATCTCATCGTGATGATCCTGCAGATGCTCTTCCTAGAGCACCTACCACGGCATCAGAGCTAGCGAATCAGCTTATGGAGCGCCCACGCCATCGACTACGCATCGCCGTCCTCCCGCTGATTGCTATAGGCATCGTCGCACTATACATCATACGGCTCGGCTACCTGCAGCTCGTCAGCTCAGAGTACAAGGAGCGCGCCATGCACAATGCCCTTTACGAGGAAATCATCTTCCCCGACCGTGGCGTCATCTATGACCGCAAAGGGACCCTCCTCGTCTACAACAAGCCAGCCTACGACCTCCTCGTCACCACAAAAGAGCTAGCCGACACCCTCGACACGCCACTACTGGCGAGCCTCCTCCACACCACCAAGCAGGAGCTCGACAAGCGCATGACAGCCCTACGGGACCGCTCCATCAATCCCGGCTACTCGCCCTTTACGCCACAACTCTTCTGGTCACAGCTCACCAGCGAGGAGGCGGGATTCATTCAGGAGCAGCTCTTCCGGCTACCTGGCTTCACGCTCCGACCACGCGCCGTGCGTCGCTCCGACCAGCCCAATGCCGCTCTCCTACTCGGCTACCTTGGCGAGTCCAGTCCTGAGGAACTCAAAGCCGACAGCACCCTCGCACTTGGACAGTATGTCGGCAAAAGCGGCGTGGAGCGCACCTACGACAAAACCTTGCGAGGGCGCAACGGAGTCAATCTCTTGCTCCGTGATGCCCGTGGTAGGATCCAGGGCAGCTACAACGAAGGCGCAGACGACATCGAGGCAATCCCTGGCGAAGACCTAACCCTCAGCATAGATATCGGTCTGCAAAGCCTAGGCGAAAAGCTCATGCAGGGCAAAAGAGGCGCCATCGTCATGATCGAACCCAAAAGTGGCGAAGTACTCTGCCTCGTCTCCTCACCCACTTACGACGTGCGCATGCTGCAAGGCAAGAGCTTAGGCAAGGCGCATCAGCAACTTGTCCTACAGGAGGGCAAGCCCCTCTTCAACCGTGCCATCATGGGTACCTACCCCCCGGGCTCTACCTTCAAGCCCGCCATGGGAGCCTTGATGCTTCAGGAGCATCTCGTCACCACCTCCACACTCCTCTCCTGCGCTCGTGGTTATCTTCGTATGCGTGGCCGACCCGCCTGCCACGGTCATGCCTCTCCGCTCAATCTGCGCAGCGCCTTGACTACCTCCTGCAACGCTTACTTCTGCTGGGGCTTGCACTTCCTCCTCGATGACCGCTCCCGCTACCCGACCGTGCAGGACGCGCTCAATAAGTGGCGCGACTATATGGTAGACTTTGGCTTCGGATACAAGCTCGGCATCGACCTAGCTGGCGAAAACCGAGGCTTCATACCCAATAGCTCCGTCTACGATCGCGTATACAGTCGCTGGAACTCCTCCACCATCATCTCCCTCTCCATCGGTCAGGGCGAGGTACTACTCACGCCGCTACAGATGGCGAACCTCGCCTCCATCATCGCCAATAGAGGTTACTACTACACGCCCCACGTCGTCCGCAAGATCGAGCATACCCCGCTAGACACCCTCTTCACCACACCACACCACACCATGGTCTCGCCAGACTACTGGGAGGAGATAGCCCAGGGGATGCACGGCGCTGTCCTAGCGGGCACCTGTCGTCGGGCCAACTTCGCCCCTGGCGAAATCAACGTATGCGGTAAGACTGGTACCGCCGAAAACCGCTTCGGCAAAGATCACTCCGCCTTCATCGGCTTTGCACCCCTCGAAGAGCCCAAAGTGGCCATAAGCGTCTACGTCGAGAACGGTGGCTTCGGAGCGACCTACGGCGTACCCATCGGACGCGTCATGATGGAGTACTACCTGCGTGATGGACAGCTATCGGGAGCTTCCCAAGCCATTGCCGAGCAGATCAGCCGACAGAAGATATTCTACTCACACGACCTATAAAGACCCAACGAGCAGCATGCCATACCTTAGCAAGCAACGACGTAGCAACCTCCTGATGCGCCTCGACTGGCCACTCATCATCCTCTACCTCCTGATGGTAGCGGGTGGTTGGCTCGCCATATGCGGAGCTACGTACGACTTCACACCTGGTCATCTCCTAGAGATGGGAGGGCGACCCATGCAGCAGCTCATATGGATCTCCCTAGCGCTCGTACTAGGCGGTGTGGTGCTCCTCATAGACGAAGACCTCTTTGAGTCGGGAGCCCCCTACCTCTATATAGGCTTCATCCTGCTTCTTATCGTGACAGCCGTTGTAGCGCCCGATATCAAAGGCTCCCGCTCCTGGCTCGTCATGGGTCCCATCCGAGTGCAGCCCGCCGAGTTTGCCAAGCTCGGTACCGCACTCATGCTCGCCTACTGGCTCAACCGCCCCGAGTTCAAGCTCACCACCATGCGAGGCTATCTAGAGGTCTTTGCCATCATACTCCTACCGATGGCAATCATCATATTGCAAAGTGAGACTGGGTCAGCACTCGTCTTCTGCGCCTTCTTCCTAGCACTCTATCGTGAGGGACTCTCTGGCGCTTTCCTCCTACTCGCCTCGCTAGCGGTCACGCTCTTTGTCGTGGCGCTCATGCTGGCCGACGTCAGCTGGGGCGCTACCGACGCTAGCCGTCTGCTCATCTGTAGCATCATCTCCGTCGCCACCATCCTCTACCTCAGCAGCATCGTACGGTGGAAGCCCCGTGAGCGACGCATCTTGTGGATCGTCAGCGCCACCTACTTCGTCGGCATGTATATCTCTCTGCGCTGGTTGCCGATCGACTACAGCTACGTCGCACTGGCACTGATGAGCTGCATCATCCTCTTCTGCTTCGTGCGCGCCTTGCTGCACTACTCGCGCTCCTACCTCTTAGTCGGCATAGCCAGCTTAGGATTGCTCGCCTTCTCCCTCTCCGTCGAGTACGTCTACAACGACATCCTCGCACCGCACCAGCAGATGCGTATCGCCGTGTCGCTCGGCATCGAGCAGGATCCACGAGGCGCTGGGTACAATGTGGACCAAGCGAAGATAGCTATCGGCTCAGGCGGCCTCATGGGCAAAGGGTTCCTCCAGGGCACCCAGACGAAGCTCAAGTATGTCCCCGAGCAAGACACCGACTTCATCTTCTGCACCATCGGTGAGGAGCAAGGCTTCGCGGGGTCCGTCGTTCTGCTCCTCCTCTTCCTCACTATGATCCTACGCATCATGTGGCGAGCGGAGCAGCACCCCTCCACCTTCGGTCGGGTCTACGGCTACTGCCTGGCGTGCGTCTTGATCTTTCACCTGATGGTCAACGTGGGGATGGTGCTAGGACTGGTGCCCGTCATCGGCATCCCACTTCCCTTCTTTAGCTATGGCGGCTCCTCGCTCTGGGGCTTCTCGCTGATGCTCGCCATCTTCCTCAAGATCGACGCCTCGGGCAAGCGCTAGCCCACACCTCATCCCCCTCTTTCGCCAAAAACTCCAACCGCCGAACGACTCAACATATCAATAGCCACGTGGAAAATCTCAATCTCCACGTGGCTGTTTTTTTTATCCTTACGGAGGCACAGAAAAATTCTTCGGAACTTCGATTTCATTCTTCCGAAGTTTCATTTCATTCTTCCGAACTTTTATTTCGCCCCTCCGTGAGGAATAAAAAATAGCTCCGTAGGAACTTCAAAATCCCTACGGAGCTATCGGTAAGTAATACCCAACTATAGTCCCACTAGAGTGGTCTAGTCGTGCTACAGACGGGCCGCGAGGGCGGGTCGCCAGTCCATCCCATTGACCGCTAGGAGGGTTTGCAGGCCAAGCGCTGAGGCAGCCTCCAGATTGGCCGTGCTGTCGTCGATGAAGAGCGTCCGCTCGGGCACCATCCCGCTGTCCGCTATCATCTGCTCATAGATAGCTCGGTCGGGCTTCATCGTGTGCATATCGCAGGAGGCGTAGACCTTGTCCACATAGTCGCTCAGCGTCCGCCCCGTGGCGGGGAGGAAGTGCGGACTGTGGGCATAAGCCATGATGTAGGGGTTGGTGTTTGACAGGATATAGATCTTGTACTGCTTGCGCAGCTGCTCTAGGTAGTCAAACTTGTACTGAGGGACACCCTTGAGGAAGAGCATGATCGCCTCATTGATCTCTTCATCAGTCAGGGCTGTGCCCGCATGCTCATTGAGCCGTGCGACAAACTCCTCACGCCCCACGAGCCCCATCTCTAGGTCGTGGAAGACACCGAGCTGTCGATACGGATTGAGCATCTCGTCGATGTCCTGAACACCTAGCTCGCGGAAGCGTCTTAGCGACACCTCCGGCTGGAGATCCACTAAGACGCCTCCGAAATCAAATACGAGTGTATCTATCACGGCTTCTTACTTCTTCTTGAGCCAACGATCGAGCCAGTCAAAGAAGGTGCGCTGCCATAGGAGGGCATTCTGAGGCTTGAGGACCCAGTGCGTCTCCTCGGGGAAAAGAAGCATCTTCGTCGGTATGCCACGCATCTTGGCTGCGTCAAAGGCCATCATACCCTGCGAAGCGAGGATGCGGTAGTCATGCTCTCCGTGAATGATCAGGATAGGCGTATCCCACTTGTCAACGAGCTTGTGAGGTGAATTGGCAAAGGTGCGCTGAGCCGTAGCGTTGTCCTTTTCCCAAGGAGCACCACCCATATCCCAGTTGGCGAACCACTTCTCCTCAGTCTCGAGATACTGCGCCTCGAGGTTGAAGATACCAGCGTGAGCGATGAAGGCTGCGAAGCGGCCCTCGTGTACACCTGCTAGGTAGTAGACCGAGTAACCACCATAGCTAGCGCCGACAGCGCCCATACGATGAGGATCGATGAAGGGCTCCTTTCGCATCAGGTCAGCTGCGGTGAGGTAGTCGCGGATGTTTTGCCCGCTGTAGTCACCACTGATCTGCTCGTTCCACGCCTTGCCAAAGCCTGGTACGCCGTGACGGTTGGGCAGGATGACAATGTAGCCCTGCTCCGCCATGATGCGGGGGTTCCAGCGGTAAGACCAGAACTGGCTGATGGTGCTTTGCGGACCACCCTGACAGTAGAGGATGGAGGGGTACTGCTTGCTCTTGTCAAAGTGCGGTGGGTAGAGGACCCATGTGAGCATCTTACCGCCATCGGTCGTAGGCATCCAGCGCTTTTCGCAAGTTAGATTGCCTAGCTGGCTCATGATTGGCTTGTCCTCCTCAGTGAGTGCGGTAGCCGTGCCGTTCTTCAGATTGACCATGAAGAGCTCCGTAGGGTAGGTCATCGCTTGGCGAGAGGCTACGCAGACGCCTTTGTCATTGAGATCAAAGCCGGTGTAGTCGTACTGCCCGTCGGTGATCTGCTTGATCTTGCCATTAGCCAGCTGATAGCTGTAGAGGTGGGTCAGCGCCTCACGGCAGGTGATGAAGTAGATGGTCTTGCTGTCGGCACTCCAGGTGGGGTTGGAGATGTTGTACTCAAAGTCGGCCGTGAGAGGACGGTACTGCTTCTTAGCCAAGTCGTAGAGGTAGAGCACCTGAAGGTCAGACTCGTAGCCATCGCGCTCCATGCCGACCCAGATGAGCGAGCGACCGTCGGGGCTGAAGACGGGGTTCGTGTCGTAACCCATGATGCCCTCACTGACGTTGGTCGTCTCGCCAGTCGATACATTGTATAGGTAGATGTCGCTATTGGTCGAGAGGCTGTACTCCAGTCCAGTCTTCTTGCGACAAGCGTAGGCGATGAGGTTGCCATCGGGGCTAAAGGCTATATCCTCGATACCGTTGAAGGGACGCATAGGCGCCTCGTAGGGTTCACCTTCGAGAAGGTCCAGACCCTTGGTGATGGGCTGTGCCGTAACCTTTGCGATAAAGGGGTGTGGCATCGTCGAGACCCATTCGTCCCAATGCTTGTACATGAGATCCTCGATGATGCGTGCGTCAGCTTTGTCTAGATCAGGATAGACGTCCGTGACGACGGGGCGAGCCTTGATGTCCTGCACATAGAGGAGCGTCGTCTCATCGGGCGAGAAGCGGTAGTCGACGATGCCTCCGTCGATGGCTGTGAGCTGACGCTCAGCCCCATCGCTGAGGGTGCGTGCGAAGAGCTGCATGCCCTGGTCGGTGCCACGCATGAAGTATATCTGCTTGCCGTCCCGGCTCCAGCGTGGGCTGTACTCGCTACCAGCGGAGGGGGCGGTGAGCTCGGTACGTCCTGTGCCGTCGCTATTGATGAGGTAGATAGAGGTGCGGCTGTTGTTGTCCTTGATAGAGGGTTGGGATACGTTGTAGACCACCTGCTTACCATTAGGCGCTAGAGCGTAGCTTCCTACACGAGGCATCGTGAGGAGCATCTCTGGGGTCATCTGCTTGGTCCCTTGCTGTGCAGTCATAGGCAGAGCTAATGTAGAGAGAATAAGAGCCACGAGGCTACGAAACAAGTTTCTTCTAGTCATAGGATAGTATGAGATGAGTGAAAGAAAGGTCGTCTCGAGGCGACCATAGATTACTGAATGCTCTCCAAAGGTACGAAAAAGAGGCTAGACCGTAGAAGCTTTACCAGCAGGGATGACGGAGCGACAGGCCTAGCGTCAGATAGCTTTGACGATAAGGCTCACAGTGAATCCGGAGGAAGAGACCGAGCCGATCTAGGTAGCGCAGTCTGGGGAGAGCCTCTAGACCAGCCTGCAGATGTGCATAGGTGCGCTCGCTAGTGGCTTTGTCATAGCCGATGCCTATGCCGTAACTCTGTCGCAGGCTTAAGTATCGCCACTGGTAGAGTGGAGCCCCCACGACGAGGTCGCCGTGGAGCGTGGGGCGCTCCTTGTCGGGTCGTAAGGAGAGCTCTGCAGCGTAGTTGAGAGAGGGTGTCTGCCAGCCAAGTTGCGTGCCGAGACAGCCAGCTCCGCCGAATAGGTTGCGACTGTAGAGGAGCGAGACGTAGAAGTATTGGTCTGGACTCTGCGAACTTACCGCAGGTGTGTAGCGACCAAAGATGAGATCACTGGCGAGATACCCGACACGAGCCATGGTCACTCCGATGAGCCCGCCCCACAGGACGTCGGAGTACCAGTGACGGTTGTTGGCCATGCGACCAAAAGCGACTGAGGTGGCGAAGAGATACTGCAGATGAGCCAGCAAAGGGTAGTCAGCTCCATACTCTAGGTTAAAGAGCTCGGCGCCGAGAAAGGCTGTCGCAGTATGCCCCGAGGGAAAGCTATTGTGTGTCGACCCGTCGGGACGCATGCGCTGCACACTGCTTTTGACCGAAAGGACGATCGCCGCTGTTCCTAGTGCGCCTATGCCATCAGCGGTCAGCATCTCGCCCCACGAGCGGGAGCGTCCCGTAGCACCGCCACAGCGCATCGCAAGCTGTAGTGCGTAGAAGGCAAACTGCATGTGGTCGTCGTAGCGATGGCGCCACTGAGCGCCCAGAAGGTGGTGCCGAGTCGTACGAATAGCCATATCGCTGTGATGGAGCGGGTAGACAGCATAGAGCGCTCCTGGGAGTAGTGCTACGAGCGGATCGGGCGATGGGGCGAGCGTGTCTGACGAATTGCTCTGTGCGAGCGCTCCACTACAGGAGAGGAGTAGGCAGAGCGTCAGAAGTGCCAGAGATCTCATAAGGCGCTAGAGCTGTCTTAGAGGAGATTGCGTACGATACCCCAGACGATGATGATGGCGAAGATGATCCAGCAGGCGGTGCGCCCAGCGAGTCTCCGATAGAGGCGCTCCGCTTGTGGACGATGGGGACGCAGTAGCTCCAGTACCACGAGGAGGGTGAAGTAGACGAGGGCGGGGAGGAGCATCACGTTGAGCTGTAGGACCCGTCCTAGGTCGCCATGGAGCAAGGCGTGGATGCCTCGTAGCGAGCCACAGCCAGGGCATTGCCATCCCGTAAGCTGTAGGAAGGGACAGCGAGGTATCGGCAAAGCTTCGGGACGATACAGGTAAAGCACTAGTCCCCCTACTAGCAAGCAACCTAGTAGAGCGAGTAGTGCTTTGTTGTGCCGACTCGTAGCGAGCATGTCGCCTTGACTTTTGCCCTTACTTCAGGTTATCGAAGCCTCGTCCGTAGACTCCGTGCACGGTGCCCTCCGATACGAAGGCATCGGGATCAATCTCCTTGATGATTCGGTTGATGCTCTGCAGGTGCGCCTTGCGGGTGACCACCATCAGAATGCGCATCTCCTCTTGCGAGTAGCCTCCGTCAGCATGTACGAGTGTGCAGCCTCTGTGCAGGCGTTGCGTGATCGCTTCATTGATCTCCTTATACTTCTTGCTAAAGATAAAGAGCTGTATCGAGTGCTTGTTGCTATTGGTCCAGTAGTCAAGAGTCATAGCGCAGAAGACCACCTCTACGATGGAGAAGGTCAGGAGCTCAGCGCCGAGCTGCGGATCTTTGCCCGAGATGTAGACATTGACAAAGTAAGAGGCCGTCACGATCGTCGCATCGATCAGGATCATAGCACGTCCTAGTGAGAGCGTCGTGTACTTGTTAAAGAGCGAGACGATGACATCCGTACCGCCCGTACTACCATTTACGTGAAAGACCAGAAAGAGCCCGCTACCGCATAGGATACCACCGATGATGACCGCCATAAAGCGCTCTTCCCTGAGCAGAGGCCCCACATTGGGGATATTGTCCGTGAGCAAGCTACTTAGGTTGTGGTACACCTCCGTATTTGGATCTCCAAAGAGAGCCTGACCGATAGGGATAGCGACACCCATGAGGATGACCCCTATGAGCGTCTTGACGGAGTAGCGCCACCCGAGGAAGATGATCGATACGATCAGCAATCCGACGTTGATGATGTTGTAAGGGATGAAGGCAGGAATGTTCGTCGCTATCTGTATGATGGTCGTGACACCCGCCAGTCCGCCCGTAGCGATCTCCTGCGAGAGGACGAAGCCCGCCCAGCCGAGTACGTAAAGGCAGACACCGAGTACGATAAAAAAGAAGTCGTGGACGAAGTACCACGTTTTCGCTCGCTTACTATTGGGAGCTGCTAAAGCTTGAGACATACTATATGATTTGTTTTTCTAGAGATAGATGGAATAGTCTCCCCATAGCCCAGCGCCAGCACGGCAGGGCTCGGAGACTTGATCATTACAATACTATGTTGACTATGCGCCCTGGCACGACAATTACCTTCTTGAGGGGCTTGCCGTCGATCCACTTGACCGTGTCGGGATGCGCCAGCACCTGCTCCTCGATCTGCTCCTTGGAGAGACCGGCGGGGAGCTCTAGGTTAAAGCGGACCTTGCCGTTGAAGCTCACGGGATAGCGCACCGAATCCTCAACGATGAGCGACTCGTCACACTGGGGCCACGCAGCCACCACGATGCTTTCGGCCGAGAGCGTGTCGCTACTGCATGCGGAGCGCATCTCCTGCCACAGCATCTCTGCGATATGTGGTGCAAAAGGCGAAAGCAGAACCGCCAAAGGTCGAAGCACCTCCAGCGAAGTGGTCTCGGCCTTCTGTAGCTCGCCCACGGCAATCATAAAGGCCGAGACGGAAGTGTTGAAGGAGAGACGCTCGATGTCTTGGGTGATCTTCTGGATCAGCTTATGGATCGTGCGTAGCTGCTCACGGCTAGCCTCAGCATTGGCCGAGACGGTGAGCTGCCCCTCACTGTCGTGGTAGAGTGACCAGACACGCTTGAGAAAGCGGTAGACGCCGTCGATGCCATTCGTGTCCCACGGCTTGCTCTGCTCCAGGGGCCCGAGAAACATCTCGTACATTCTCAGCGTATCAGCGCCATACTGCGCGATGATCTCGTCAGGGTTGACCACGTTGAACATGGACTTGCTCATCTTCTCCACCCCGTAGCCGCAGAGATAGCTGCCGTCCGCCTCGGTGATGAAGGTCGCGTCGTGCAGGTCATCACGCCACTGGCGGAATGCCTCCTGATCGAGGATATCGTTGTGACCCAAATGTATGTCCACGTGCATCTGCGTCACGTCGTACTGCTCACGCTGCGAGTAGGTGACAAACTGATTCGTCCCCTTGATGCGGTAGACGTAGTTGGAGCGCCCCTGGATCATCCCTTGGTTGACCAGTCGCTTAAATGGCTCATCCTCGCAAACGACCCCGAGGTCGTAGAGGAACTTATTCCAGAAGCGACTATAGATCAGGTGTCCCGTAGCATGCTCCGTACCGCCGATGTAGAGATCCACCTGTCGCCAGTAGTTATTGGCCTCGGGGGAGACCAAAGCCTCGTGATTGTGCGGATCCATATAGCGTAGGTAGTAAGCACTACTCCCCGCAAAGCCTGGCATCGTGCAGAGTTCGTAGGGATAGCCCTCCTCGGTACACCAGTGCTTAGCACGCCCTAGCGGAGGCTCGCCACTCTCCGTGGGGAGATACTTGTCCACCTCAGGCAGAGTCAGCGGGAGCTTGTCCAGAGGCAATGTGTGTGGCACCCCCTCCTTATAATATATAGGTATCGGCTCGCCCCAGTAGCGCTGGCGGCTGAAGATAGCGTCACGCAGGCGGTAGTTGATCCGCTTCTGACCGAGCCCCTGCTCGTCCAGGTAGTGACACATCCAGTCAATCGCCTCAGAGACTGGCTTGCCATTGAGGAGCGGCGAATTGATCAGCTCGCCCTCTTTGCTGTCGAGGCTTTCGCTCCAGGTGGAGGGATCGGAGGCTTCGCCACCCTTTGGCAAAACAACCTGACGTATCGGCAAGCAAAGTCTCTCGAGTCGTGCGCTGGCACCGCCATGATAGCGCCCGTACCATAGCCCGCCAATACATAGTCGCTAATCCAGATCGGGATCAACGCCTCCGTCAGCGGGTGCTGTGCATAAGAGCCCGTGAAGACACCCGTCACCGAGTGATCCGCCTGACGCTCACGCTCTGTGCGGCGCTTCGTGCGATCTAGGTAGGTCTCGACAGAGTCACGCTGCTCCTCCGTAGTCAGGTCAGCCACCAGACTACTCTCGGGAGCTAGCACCATAAAGGTCACTCCGTAAAGCGTATCGGGACGAGTGGTAAAGACCTCGATAGGCACTTCGCCACGAGCCGTGCTAGCCTTGAAAGTAACCGATGCGCCGATCGACTTGCCGATCCAGTTGCGCTGCATCTCCTTAAGTGCATCGCTCCAGTCGAGCCTGTCGAGACCAGCTAGCAGACGCTCCGCATAGGCAGAGACGCGAAGGCTCCACTGCTTCATCTTGCGCTGCACCACGGGGTAGCCACCACGCTCGCTCACGCCATCACTCACCTCATCATTGGCGAGGACGGTGCCCAGTTCTGGGCACCAGTTGACCACACTCTCGCCGAGGAAGGCTAGGCGGTAGTGCATCAGCCACTCCGACCGCTCCGCCTCACTCGCAGCTCGCCACGCCTCAGCCGTCAGCTCCAGTGGCGTACTGGTGTAGGCGGTACACCCCTCCGTGCCGTGAGCCTCTAGGTACTGGACCAATTTGTCGATAGGCTCGGCACGCTCCGTGGCGGTGTCGTAGTAATGGTGGAAAAGCTGTATGAATGCCCACTGCGTCCACTTGTAATACTCCGGATCGCAGGTCACCACCTGGCGGCTCCAGTCGAAACCAAAGCCAATGTTGTCTAGCTGCTCACGATAGCGCGCTATGTTGACCCGCGTCGTCTCCTCCGGGTGACGATTCGTCTGGATAGCGTACTGCTCGGCCGGCAGACCGAAGGCGTCGTACCCCATTGGGTGCAGGACGTTGTACCCCTGTAGTCGCTTATAGCGAGCGTAAATGTCTGATGCAATGTATCCTAGCGGGTGCCCCACATGTAGTCCCGCCCCAGAGGGATAAGGAAACATGTCGAGTACGTAGTACGAAGGCTTATCGCGGTCTATCTCTACGCGATAAATATCTGCGTCATGCCAGATGCGCTGAGCCGATTGCTCTATGTCGTGGTGATTGTAATCCATACAGTTCTCTCGATTATAGCGCAAAGGTACGAAATTAGAGATTAGACGTTAGAAGTTAGAGATTAGAGGTTAGAAGCTAGAGATTAGAAGTTAGAAGTCCGATCATTCAGATGGCTCTGATAGCTCTGATCACTCCGATAGCTCCGATGCACTTCGATAGCTCTAACCTCTAATCTCTAATCTCTAACTTCTAATCTTCCCCCCTCCGAGGAAATCGAAAATCTCTTCGGAGGGATTTCGTATTCTCCACGGAGCAACGAAAAAATTCTTCCGAACTTTGATTTGCTTCTTCCGAAGTATCATTTGTTTCTTCCGAAGTTTCAGTTCGCGCCTCGGTGGGGAATTTTCGTTTTCTCCTTAGAGATTTCCGATTTCCTCGGGAGACGCATATCCTGATGTCTGAACGCACGGGACGATTAACCGCTGTAGGGACGCCGTATTTTCCACTCCAAAATGCAATTTGGAGTGGAGCTCGCCCTGCTCCGGACGCCCCCTCCTCTCCTAGGAGGGCGGGAGGAGCAGGTAGCGAGCTGCCGAGACGAAAAAAGGGACGATGCGCTCACCGTCCCTTTAAGGTTAATGCAGTATATTTGCTGTGGAAACAAAAACTTAGCTATATACA
>CABQOJ010000002.1 GCA_902465775.1 uncultured Porphyromonas sp.
AGGCGCTCCTCTTCGCCCTCGTCGTGCTGCTCGTCGTCCAGTTCCAGAGCAGTGGCGTACAGCCCTTCATCTACTTCCAGTTCTAGCTAACAGCTAACCACCGACCCAAACTTCTCGGCAAAAACGAGTTCTGAGATGTTTTGCTTTGATATTTGAGGAAGCGAGAGTCGGAACTCGCTGAGTGTCAAATGAAGTTTTTCGAAGGGCGAAGCGAATTCTGATTTGTAAGACACTTTTTGGGTGAAATATTTGATGTCAAATTCAATGGTCTCCTTTCCTAAAGGGAAATCTTTTAATCTGCTTTCTGACGATGACATCAGAGATATTCAGAATCATCTGAACAACAGACCCCGTAAAACACCTAAACTATAAGACACCCACTGAAGTCTTCAAAAACATCATTCTTGAGAAATTGCATTAGTGGGTGGAATGTACAACTTTACACTGAAATGGATCTTGTTGTACTTCTAAGAAAAAAAACTATCTTTGCCGAAACGCTTAACTAAAACGCATCACCATATGTCAGAAGATAATCCACCCCACTGCTTGCAGTACTAGATCTAATCTAGCTTTTTAGGTCTAGAGCACTCCTCGTAAGAGTATGAGCTATGTACTACTCTTGGAGTAAATACCAGCTTCTTGACAATTATCTTTTTGGGGGTTTAACAGTTAGCTTATTGCGATGCGCCCTAGGTATGCCAAGCTACGGCAAGAGTAATACTTTACGATTCTTTTGCCTCAACCATTCTCAAGAAAAGCATCTTCTTGACCACTAAACAACCTCAAGTTTTTATTTCACATGAAGATATCTAACTGCCTATATGGGCTGTTGTCCATCATCCTTCTAACTAGTGCGACTCTGCAGTCGCAATCACTAGCTTCCCACTCTGATTTTTTTCAGACACAAGGGGAGCAGAGGACACTATATGGTGAGAATCACTTAATACAAGACCACGCCTACAACCTCAGTGTACCTAAGAGACAAACAAGTTATACCCCCCGAGCTACGGAGGAGTACACTGTATCATTTACGCTAGACCAAACAGCAGAGACTGACAGAATTGCTCTGGCCATCTTTGGGGAAAACCTCCCCGAGTCTATCATGCTTCGGAACTTTAGCACTATAGGAGAGGCTAAATGTAAGCTACCAAAGGGCTCTTATACTATGTATGCGTATTATCTATCAAAGGATAATCTGCGTCACTATGTTGTCTTCAAGGACAATGTTGCCGTCCTGCGTAATATGTCGATTGACTTTAACGTCCAAGACGCCAAGTACCTTACAGAAATCAAATCATATGACGAGAAGTCTGTCTTGCTACAGGGAAATGTTGTGCAGGATGGCAAAATCGTGCACTCTGGGAACTGTAAGCACTTGTCGACAGACGTATACTTCCTCCATAACAAGCTAGGGTGTCTTATGACTTCATTCAACAAGTTCTACAGCCCTGACTATAACTATGGTATTTATACTAACGACTTTGGAGATAACATCTCCTTAGGAGCCACAGTCAAAGGCATCAAAAGCGAAGATGGTTCTCGCTACTTCCTCTCCTATAGTAGCGATAAGGCTGGTCAAGTGCTTAAGAACGATCCTAAGAACTACGCTCAAGCGAAGCAACGCTTTACACCAACGAAAATAGGAAAAGGATATACCTCCATCGCCTCTCCTGCTTATAACGTCTGGAGTGTGTATGACTCAGGCGCACTGTCACACGTCTTGATGTTTGACTACGAGTTCATTCTACAAGACAAGAACGTCTCCTTTTGGTATGACCTACCCAAGAGTAAGGATGGTCGGTTTACGACCCTAGTCGCCCCAGCCTTCCTAGATCAGCGAACAGTCATCCCCTCCGTACAAGGTGAGGCTAAATACGACTACAGATATCTAGTCGGACTTCCTATCCGTGGTAATGCTCAAGGCACGGAGTATGTAGACTTTGGCTATGGTCTGTGGTATGGCTATGCCATGCTTCCTGATGGTCGTCAGAGCATCTATCCTGGACATCCCGTTTTCTCTTTTACGGAAAAGCAAGGGGAGTTTGAGTATGGCAACAGTTGCCCAATACTATCGATTATTACGATCCCCAACGGGAAGACACTACTCCTAAGCTATACTTACCTAGGACGCTACGGAGAGGTCCGAGAGACAGATGCCAAAGAGGAGTCTACGCTGCAACAAAATAGAGATGTTCAGGGAGATGTCGTACACCATGTCATCAAAAACACCAACGTCCAGGTAGACAACCTTGCTGGATACAACATCACCACACTGGACTACAATACGAGTCGAAGTGACTTCACACCGCCTGTCCTTCAGATGTTGAGATTCGTCAATGCTGAGGGGGAGATCACAGATCGCTTTGACAGTGGCACAGAGGGTTACGTAGAGTTTGCAGCAGGAGACTTTGACCATGTTGACAATGACAAGGGGCTGGGATATTGGAGCTGTAAGCAGCAGAATGTGACAGCGACCCTTTATTACGCAGAGCATGGCACCGACAGCTGGCACCCCCTAGAGATAGCGTCAAAGCCAGAGCACTACTGGGCGCAAGGATTTGGAGACTTCTTTCGAGGAGCTCTGTCCGAAGTCGCTGGTGAGGGCGGCTGGTTTGACCTAAAGGTTGAGCTGAAGGACCTTTCTGACAATAAGCAGACACAAGTCCTATCACCAGCCTTTTTCATTCAGAATCCTACGGCTATCTCCCCTCTCTTGAGCAAGGAGGATGTCAAGCTGAAGCTTGAAGAAAGTAATCTGCAGGTCATAGGACTGACGAATCCTCAAGTTACGATCTATGACAATGCCGGTGTGATCCTGATAGACATGCGCGGCAATAGTGTGCCTGTCGCTAGCCTTACCGATGGCACATATCTAGTCAAGATCGCTGGCGATGGTAAGACTTACATCAAGAAGCTTCTTATATCTCACTAATTACTAATGCATAATATATGATACTAGCGAGTCATAAGAAGGTTATCTCCTTACTAGGCTTAATAGGTTTCATCTCTTGTTGTATCCTCTACTCGTGTGACAGAGACAACACTGTCCCAGAGTCAGAAGATGATGCTACTATCGAGCTATCTGAATCGGATATAACGATAAAGATGGGACAAGACAGGCAGATCAGCCTTCTAAAAGGACAGATATACTCACACCAAGTAGCCCCTTCAGACATCCTGTCGATTACCTATACACAGGGAGGTAAAGTGGTCGACATACACCCGATGAAGGTCGGTCAGTGTAAGGTGCTACTCTGCAACAAAAAGGGGACTCAGACCGAACTTCACGTGTCTGTCGTCGATGGTCCTTCACGCCCTACAGCTTTGGAGTATATCGCTCCTTATAATATAGCTCAGGATGGAGTCTCTTTTGATAAGAGTGGATTCCCAGAGAGCTCAGCTCTTCTGACTTGGGCAGAAGCCAAGGGCAGATTTTCTGAGGTCACTATCGATGGGCAGAAGTGGCACCTCCCTACAGAAAAGGAATGGCTTGCAGTCACTTCGGAGTTTCCTAACATAGCTTACTATGGCAAGAAAGACACGCTGAGAGAAGACGTGACCGAGCAAGTTCTAATCAACGGAGTAAATGTGGTAGGTGCTTCTGACTTCTTTAACACGACGGTGGGAATTACCTACGCAGTCAGGTTTAAGGGTACAGACTATTGCTCTGCGTGGCGATACTCTTATGAGCGATACATGGACAAGGAGCATAAGTTTAGCAACAAGCTTGTTATCACTGCTCGTCCTATAGATCCCAACTTGGCTATAAGTGCCGAGAGGGACTTGACGCAAGCATCCTTTTGGAAGCAAGAGAGTAGTCTCAATAAGACGATCGAGCTACCTGCTACGGGTTGCATCAAGATGGAGGAAAATCCCAATGCAGTCTTCAAGCAAGGTGAATCAGGCTTTTATTGGGCTTCAGATCTCTATGAGATAGATGGGGGAGCGTATCCCAACATCTTTTACTTCAACTCCATGTATGTCCTACCTAGTTACTACAAGCATCCTAACGATAGGTTTGCCGTTCGACTATTCAAAAACTAAACATCAAAACAAACATCAATATGAGACCAATAGACACCAATAGGGTTTGCAAATCCTTACTTCTAGCATTCCTTATGCTTTTCGTCCCTACTCTGACGATAGCTGTCAATGCTGTATCCTACAGGAGTAATCTCGGGAGCAAGACCGATCCCACTCGTTCTGAAGGGGCTGTCCTAAAGGGGCCTGAAGATGTAATCTTCGTGGCGCCCGAAGGTACTGTCAGTACTTACTACATGGACTTAAGAGTCCATGATCCGGCCGTGGGTTACATAAATGAGTATCACAACAAGGTAAAAGTCACATTCTGTGAGAATGGAGACGTTTACATGCCCAACATGTTGTTCCGCAACAGCATAAAGGGACTAATGAAAGGTAAGCTGAATGACGCTAAAGACAGAATCACCTTTCAGAATAAGATGATCATAGGTTGGGGAGCAAATAAACAGAAGTACTACTACCTTAGAGCCTGTGATGCTAGTGGAGTGCTCTCTACCAAGGATGAGTTTACGTTTGTCATTGACAAGACGAGTGGCACGATAAGCGGAGAAGATGGTCTGTATCTGGCTCTATACTTCGGAGATGATGTCTCAGAGTATTATGCGATTGCTGGAGATTTTAAATATACTCCTCAGGAGAATGTAGATAAGCAAGTAGATTCCTACGACTTCAGCTACACGAAAGCCGATGACGAAGGGACTGTGTTGAACAGTAAAGCAAAAGGTTATTTTGAGGGAAGAGACTTCTATGTCAAGGGGATGAATCAAAAATATCCCGAAGCTTGGATGAAGGGTACGCTGACAGATGATTCTAACGTAAAGTTTCTGTCACATCAGATGGCTTTCGTCATGAAGAATGATGACCCTATTGTTATGATAGCGGTCTCAAAAGATGCAACCGGTAAGTATACTTTTCAAGAAGGCTTTGAATTGGCATATGATCAGACGGCACACACATTGAAGGGACTGTCTGGAAGCGATCTTATCATGGCCAATGTTTATCTCAACGAAGACCAAACTACTGACGTATATCAAGTATACAACAACTTGAGTCTTACCCTTAAGCCACTTAAACCAGCAACGCCTAAAGATCCTACGTTTTATAGCTTTTCTGCCAGTGATAAAGAATTTACCTTTGTCCTTCCATCAGAAGATGTCAATGGAGAGGCCTTAGATACCGACTTCATGACATTTAGAGTCTTTATGGATGGCAAGCCATATACGTTCACAAAGAAGTCGTATCCCAAACTAAAGAGCGACGAAGACCTTTTAGACATACCCTTTGCATTTCATGACTACAACACGATCTACAGTAGTAAATTCAAGCGGTATATCTATTTCAATGACATACCAGAAGGAACGGAGACTCTTGGCGTTGAGGTCAAGTACGAGGTTAAAGGCGTCACTAATAAGTCAAAACAATTAGTCTACAATATCAAGACCAATACGTCTAGCTACTCTGGCAATGAGATTGAGAATAGAGCTGTCTTCCTCTTCTCGGCAAAGAGTCAGGCGAAAGCCTCCCTGCACATGGAGTTCGTCGATCCGCAGCAGACCGTCCGCATCGACTGGGGCGAAGGCAATGGGATCGAGGATGTTACTCTCGACGAAAATGGCAACGTCAACCACACCTTTAGCAAAGATGTAGAGGACTATCATGTCGTCACTGTAGATGTAGCCAATGTGAAGATACTCTCGGGTGGGGACGACTATGAGGGTATTCCTATTGGAGTACGAGAAGTAAATGCTCCGCAGCTGACCGACTTCTCCATCTCTAATGCCTTGATTGCGACTCCAGACATTGACTTCTCACACCTCTCTAAGCTAGAGGCAGTCTCCTTCAATGCTATATCTTCTTTTGTAGCTCCTAGCTCATTAGTATCGTTTAGCATGTCTCGTAGTACAGTAGCAGGTGCACCCTATCTGACTAGCATAGATCTGACACGCGCCAAGGGTCTCAAGAAGCTACAGATATACCAAGCATCACACATGCTTAAGGAGATTGACTTAACGCAAAACAAAGAGCTTACGTCCCTAATGATCTCAGGTTCTTCTAACCTCTCAATGAAGCCAACTCTAACAACAATAAAGGGAGTAAAGGAGCTGAAGAACCTCACCTACTGCGATCTCCAATACAATGCACTAGATTTTTGCAATCTGATATCCAATCAGCCTAAAGCCGCTAGTCAGTATGTCTTCCAGTACGACAATCAGCGATTTGCTATACCTGAGGACAAAGTCGGAATCGCAAAGGTTGACTTATCGTATCTATATGAGATAAGCGATGGACTCATAGAGGGCACTCATCAGTCTACGTATGATTGGTACCTCGCTCCTGAGACCGAGTATGACCCGCTCTCTTACCTAGTAGATCCTTCATACTATGAAGAGCAAAATGGAGTCTTTACCTTCAAGCCTGGGGCTTTTGGCGAAGGGGTACAACGAGCTAAAATCGTATGTAAGATTAGCAACGACGCCTATCCATCTTACTCTAACTCCTACTCTGCACCTATAACTGTATCTCTTGTAGACGACAATCACTGTTTCTACGTGATTGATGGAGCTTACGCATCGTATGTAGAGCCCTCTTACGAAGCCTACACAGAGAAAGAGGAGAATGGCCAGTGGGTCTTCGACAAGAGGATAGACAACGGAGACAAGGTTGAGCCAGGGACTCATGTAGCAGTCAAAGCTGTATGGGACTATGAAATGATTATCGACAACTGGACCATCAATGGCAAAGTGGTCACAGACCCTGCTGCTGAGGACAAGCCGTTTAGAGGAGCCACGCTTCGATTTGTTATGCCAGACGAGGGTTCTGTTGAAGTTGTCCCCAACTTTACAGCCATAAAGGTCTCATGGAAAATCATTGCTCCAGATGGAGTGACAGATGAAGAGCTAGACAAATTCGCTATCCATGTCACTAAGACACAAAACGGTAAAAAGGAGATTGTGTCTGGTCAGCGCATAGGCTCTCTGTACGGCTCAGATACAAACTGTGCTGATGCTCTATTTACATTTGAGGCATCTTGTCCTAATGGGTACAAGGTGGACAAGTGGTTTGTTAACGGTATCAAGCAGGAGAGCACAGATGCTACGCTGAGCTATCAAACAGATCCATACGAGTACCAACTGAAGGTTGAGGTCAAGTTCCAGACTGAAATCAAGCGCTATGCCGTAAGCCTCTCAGCAGATCCTTCAGACTATGCTCAAAGTACTCTTCTTAAGATCAAAAATGATAGTGGAGCATTTGAAGATCTAACCACAGAGTTTGTATACGATGGAAGTACTGTACGGGCATATGTCAAGCCTATAGACGTTTGCAAGATAGACAAGTTTGTCGTCAATGGAAGCGACTTCCAAGGCACCATAGTAGATGCTGGCACCGATGGACAATACATTGAGCTGTCCATAAATAAGGACACAGATATTGTGGCAAAGATGCTACATACGCACGATGTCATAACCTTCGCTCCTAAGGGCGATAATGCTACTGCAGCAAAGGCTGAGATTATTGTCACAAAGCAGGAGAAAGACGATGCAGGTAACTGGATTGATGGCGAGTCTGTCAAAAGTGGTGACCACCTAGCACCAGGGCAACGAGTCAAGGTGCTTGCTAAGTATGACAAGCGCTTTATCATCAAGAACTGGGTAGTCAATGGTACTACATGGACAGACTCCTCTGCAGGGGGTGTGGCCGAGGTATCGTATGACAACCCCATATTCCTAGAGATGCCTAGCAAGGGCGATCTGAACATAGCTGTAGAGCTCGAAAGAGCTAATATGGTATGCTTCTTAACAATCCCCGAGGGTGTTGCTGATGGGGATAAGGATAAGTTCTCACTAACTGTCAGTCTAGACGGCAAGGCCCTAAGAGGACAAGAGATGAGTCCTGGAGTAAAGGCTTACCACGTAGAGGGCATAGAGGGTAAGACCTTCAAGTGTGAAGCCAAGGCTATGTCAGGATATATTCCACAGTGGACTGTCGATGGCAATAAGATATCTGAAAGTGACTTCACCATAGATGTGACGGCAAAGAGAAATCTCACCATTCGTCTTGAGTTTGTCAAGGACAATGCCGTAGAGCAAATCTCCCAAGAAGTATCCGTCTATGGAGGAAACGGACAGATAACTATTGTAGCTCCCAGCCTAAGTCATTACACCATCTACGATGTAAATGGTGCATTGATGACACAAGGCAGTATCGGAGCTTATACATCAGAGCAGATATCTGTCATCAGAGGAATATACGTTGTCGTTGTCAATGGAGTGTCTTACAAGATCTCTGTTGATATAGACTAAGTCGAGTACACAAGTAAGTCGGGGTGATCTCACTCCGACTTACTTATCTTCACTCTGATCGGATGCGCCAAGAGAGCACAGCCTATCACAGAGGTCATCGTAAGAGTCGACGTGCAGTGCTTTAGTATAGACATTTGCTAGAGTGTCGTACCTCTTTTGTCTCTCTGTGTCGTTTCCGTGTCAAACTATTACTTTGAAAAGAACATGAGAATCCTATCAATTCAGACATATTGCCTCCTCCTTGTAGCGATCCTTTTCTGTGCATGCCAGGAAGAGCCTCACATCTCAGAAGATCCAAATCAGGGTCAGGGACAGCAAGAGGTAGACCCCTCACGCGACCCTAGCGTTGTAGCTCAAGAAGCAGCACTGCTGAAGCTCCTAGGTAAAGATGCGGGGATAGCCTTTTCTACAACTATGCAGCCTGGAGATACCATATCCATCGGACTAGAGGCTCGCGGAGCTCTGCAGATAGAGGGTATGGAGCCTTCCCAATATCCATCTCGATACCCCGATAAGAAAGAATGGACTTGCTACACAATTACTGACACGGCTGTGGTTGTCAAAGGGGATGTGCGCACACTCAAATTACTGGAAATGCCGATCAAGGCTATCGTCACATCCCAAGCGCCCAACCTAGAGCAGTGCGCTATAGTTATGTCATCACCGCTCTCAGAGCTAGATCTGTCGCACAACAAGCAGCTACAGTCTATAGACATGCGTCATGTCAGACAGCTCCGTTGGATCGCACTACCCCAATCCCCCACCTTCAAGATGTGTGACCTATCAGACTGCTCGTCTCTAAGCAAGATTGACTTTACTGGGTGTGAGAAGATAGAGGCTATAGACCTTACAAACACTGCAGTGTCACAGCTAGACTTAACAAACAATGTCGAGCTCAGGATATTGTATCTAGCTCGTACACCCTGTCCATTGCCTAGTTTAAAGCATCTAAAGCACCTAGAGGATCTGTGGATAGAGGAAAAAGGGCTCTTCACCCTAGACGTTACAGACCTCCCCGAGTCTTTGATCTTTTTGAATATCCGATGCAATAGAGTATCGGGAGTCTTGGACCTATCTCACCTCAAGAAGCTAGAGATGTGTACCTGCAATGACAATCTGATCACCGAGCTTAAACTACATCATGTGCCTACGCAGCTTTGGGCTCACAACAATCAGTTGACACAGATAGAAGTCCTAACTAACGAGACGCCTGACTACGTCAAGTGGAGTGAGGAGTTAGAAGGTCTTCCCTGCCTATCTCTCTACAACAACAGACTGTCGTCAGAAGTTACCAGTCAGCTTGCCAGCAAGCTCTTCGTTATCGAAAAGCCCACTTTTGGCATGGCCATCATCGCCTCTAGGGCTAGCTCGTTTGAGAAATACTCATTCTCTGGAAACTCTTTTGACCCTACAACCCTCGAAGAAATAAAGAGTAAAGGGTGGCAGCTCTGGGGCATCACAACAAACGAGTTTGGCGGTGGAGGTATGGATCCAATTAACTACTAGCAAGCAAAGTGTAGCCTATACGCCGCAAATTTAATGAGTAGCGACCCTACGCACGTGACCTGTCACATGTGTAGGGTCGCACGATTACTGTCTAGCGGACTACTCGTCTCATCAGATCACTCAATTTGCGGGATTAAAGACAGTGCAAAGGTAATAGCTGCGACAGTCAGATCTGCACTCTAGTGTACTCAAGATCCGTCTGTAGTCTGCAGACGTTTCAACAGTCCACAAAGAAGAACGACAAAACAACCAGTCCAAACCTGTAGGACACAAAAATCGCTACCCAACCCCTACAGCTCATGGCCAGTAGCTATTACACGAACACTTCCATGAAACTAGGGTACGGGTATACATGAGCGCTATCTATTTTGACAGAAAACCTTACATTTGCCTCCACAAGACATCTTCGTACTAAGATGAGGATGGCTTAAGACTACCTCTCTCTCGGTAGAGCGAGTAGGAGCCTCGGGCTTTACTCTTCAGTATCATGCGAAGACCACACCTTTTCAAACACTCTATCTTATGAAACGAATGACTACTCTATGGAGCTACCTCCTAACCCTCTTACTGGCAGTCACGATGAGTGCAGCGCAAGAGCCATCGGCACAGAGTCTGCTACGCTCGGAGGCTCCCACATCGCTACGTGCTGACAAGACGCTGTCAGGCTTTGGTTATGCAGATCGCAATGCGACAAAGTTTAACTATATAGGTACCAAGAAGGATCTAGGGTCCTTCCTCTCTGAGTATATCAAGCTACCTGATGTAGGAGCCAACAAGATTACTAAAATCTCCTTTCCCGCAAATAAAGCCGATGCAGGAAACAGCTATATCATCATACTATCAGAGGATGGCAATACAACTCTCTATCAGCAGAAGTGTAGCATCATCCAGGGTGTCAATGAGATCGAACTCACGAAGCCCTTTGTCACAGAGGCGGGCAAGCGCTATCTAGTCGGCTTTGCTACGAAACCATTAGGTATAGACGATAAAGACTTTGCAGTCCTCCCCTTTGACTTTGGATTAGATATTGAAGGGACTTCTTACTATGCGAGCACGATAGCACCTTACCCCTCAGAGGATAACGATGCCTTTACCCTTAAGACCCCAAAGGGCTTAGGATCTGCTTGTATCTTCGTTACTCTTGAGGAGGAGACGAGGCTACAAACCTTAGCTTACATCATGAATGTGTCGGGTACGTTTGACCCTGCGGAAAAGGGGAAGAACATCACGACTAGATTCACAGTGCGCAATATCGGTGTGACTGACATCACATCCTTTGACCTGACCTATCAGTTTGGTACGGGGGAGGTTAAGACGATACCCTATAGCCTCAAGACAAAGCTGGAGAGTGGGAAGACGGGTTATTATGCCTTTGATATTCCTGCAGAGGGTGACGCTCTTGGTGCAGTACACTTTGCTGTAGCGAAGGTCAATGGGGAGACTAACTTCTTTGCGAATCGACGTCTTGATCTGCCCTTCCGTATTGGAGATACTGAAGCAAATGCCATCCAGAGGGAGACTGTCCTAGTCGAGAGATTTACAGCAGAGTGGTGTACCTTCTGTCCAGGAGCGGACCCGTTTGTCAATGCTGCAGTCAGGAGTCTCAGTGATGCGGGTCTTCGTGTCAGCTATGTGGGGCATCACTTAGGCGACGATTTTGCACTGCCAGAGAGCTCACAGATATCCAGTTACTTCCAGGGCAAAGGTATCCCAGCAATGGCTATCAATCGTGCTCCTCAAGGGCAGATCTCTCTTCTTATGCACCCTAGCAACTTTCAGGCGTCCTACTGGACCAAGAAACTGTTGGATGAGAAGCGGGGCGTCCGGATAGACAAAATTGAGCAGACGATCACAGGAGACAAGCTCCAGGTCGTCGTCAGTGGCGTGGCCTTCCAGAGGACCTTCGACCCCGAAAATCTATACCTGACGGTGATCCTTACAGAAGACAATGTCGCTGCTATAAAACAGCTTAATGGAGGAGCAAACTATAAGCACGATGCACTCCCTCGTCTCTTCCTGACCGATGCCTTTGGGGATCACTTGCGCCCTGCAGCTGATGGCTCTTTTACCATGACTCTAGAGGGTACGCTAGATGCTAAGTGGAAGAGAGAGCAGTGTAAAGTGGTAGCTTTCGCTCATGACAATCTCAAGAGCAGTCTCATGAGTAGACGTAATGTGTATACCGCTGAGAGTACTTATCTAGGCGTTTCTCTTGCCAACGAACCTGTAGCTCCAGCTCAGGCTCCAGTGGTCTCTGCCGAGGATGGCTATCTGAGCATCGTGGGAGATGTGGACTACTTCGAGCTTTATGATATGTCTGGAGCTCTTGTCACGACGACCGTCGGGACAAGACTGGAGCCTGGCGTTTATGTGATCCGTATCTTTAATGATCTACGTGCCTATACCTCCAAAGTGATCGTTCGCTAGTTGTGCGATAGCTTCTGCTCGTATAGGTATGAGCAGAATAAAGGCAGACCACCGAGACACACTGGAGCGTCTCGATGGTCTGCCTTTGTTAGTTGCTTGCGTTACGAGGGCACCGCTGGGGTGCCCATCGTAAGCTTGTCAGGGTGCCTTACTTGATGATAAGTGGACGGAAGACTACCTCACCCTCTAGCGAGGTGATGCGTGCTATATAGCGTCCTGCGGGTAGCTGTGCGAGGGCTATCGTGGTGCTCTCACCCGTAGCTTGCGTCGTGGAGAGCATCGTGCCATCGGTAGCAAAGAGCTCGATGGTGCTGCCGACACGTGTGCGGACGGTGACATAGTCACTGGCGGGGTTCGGGTAGAGAGTCGTCTCTAGGCTTAGCGTAGGAGCCTCTACATCGGTCTTGCCATCCATGGTGACACGTAGCTGGTCTACACCGATACCACTTTCTCCGTTGACTACAGGGACTAGAGAGAGGAGTATCGTCTTACCCTTGTAAGCAGATAGATCTGCAGAGATGAGTTTCCAGCCAGATTTCTTTGGGCTTTGAGGTTCTAGTAGCTCTACAGGTGTGCCATTGAGCTCAGAGACCATGACCTTGAGCTGATCAGCTCTCGGAGCACCAAAGACGCTCATAATATAGCAAGAGAAGGTTGGCTTTGCGGCATCGGCTGGTATGAGCATAGGTGCGGAGAGAAGCTCGTTCTTGGGCTTGATCTTTTGCATACCGAAGCTAGCTTCACCTTTATTATTTACCATAGCTGAGACAGGTAAGACGGTTCCCCAAGAGATCAGGAGGTCTGCACTATTCTCAGCACCTGGCTTATAACTATTATCTGTGAAGCTAAGTCCAAGACGCGCCAAAAATCCGCCACCCATATAGGAGTCAAAGCCAAATCCGTCGCCGTCGTGATCGATAGATCTCCATCCCTTGTCGAGCTGCTCTTTATTGTCCATGCCACAGAAGAAGGGATAGCTGGAGATAGGCTCAGATACGGTGATGGTTGCCTTGCCTGTGGTGCTCCCGTTCTCATTAGTTACGGTAGCCTCAATCTCGTAGGAGCCAACCTTGCTGGCAGCTATCGTGTACTCGGTGTCGGTCACCTTGGTGAGGGTAAGTTCTTTTGGAGCGTTCCATACAACATTGGTGACGGGGACCAAGCTCTCGTAGTTGAGTCTCATCGTGCGGGTCTCTCCGACATAGAGTGCTGTCGGATCTGCAAAACGCACAGCCTTAGGCTTGTCTTTCTTAGTCGCAAAGAGGTCCAAAAGCTCTGCAAACGCCTTGAACTCTGTATCCTTTGTCATTACCTCATCTATACAGTGAACCCACTTATTGCCTGGACCGATGAGGACTAGTGTAGGGAATCCAACTATTCCGATGTTCAGTGTGGAAAACATCTTTTTGTCCGAGATGACGGGATAGGGGACAGGGTTGCCCTTGCTGTCTTTGGTCCAATCCTTACCATTAGCCTGGATCTTGCTCTTAGAGGCACCCTGAGCCTCAACCCAGAAGAGCTCAATCTGATTCGTACCCGCAGGGCCGAACTTGGAATAGAGTTGCTCCAAGACACCACTGGAGTGGAGAGCCCAGCAGGGAGGACACCACACAGCAGAGAAGTCAATCATGATTGCTTTGCCAGACTTGAAGATCTCATCGATGTTGTACTCCTTGCCGTTGATATCCTTGGCAACATACTGTGAAGTAGCGAGCTTGTAAAACCAGTGATTAGTTTGACCAGCTCGGAGCTGTGATGCTCCGCTGGGGGTAGAGCTCTCCACGAGCGGGAGATTTTGCTGTGCCGTAGCTTGAGTCGCTGGTAGGAGCATGCCTCCAACGAGTGTGATGCTTAGCGCTAAGCGTGTAATTAGTTTATTCATAAGTTATTCTGTTTGACTTGTTGTTGAGCTTTTGCTTTCTAGTTATTTCGTTGGGTTGCCTTTGAGTGGGGCCTTGGCGACCTCGTAGACCTCGCCAGTCTTGTGGTCGTAGAGGATAGCGACGACGGAGCAGTGGTCGGGCACGATGACCTTGCGCTCGATGGCGCTGGTCTTGTCGTAGCTCTGACCGAGCTGGTAAGGCTCCCCGTCAATGCCGTTGAGCGTCTGACGGAAGATGTGATTGTGCTGATGGTTTTCCTTGAGTCCAGATCCGAAGTACTGGGGAGCTATGATGTCGTCCTCGATGAGCCAGAGCTGTAGGTATAGCTCGGGCGCTGTCCCTTGGGTAGCTGGGTCCAGTGCCGTAGCGGTGCAGCGGGTCGTTACCTTGCGGTCGATCTCGGAGACCTGCAGATCGATCTTGTAGAGCTGCGGAAGTTCACGTACCGCTTGCATCTCGCCAGGCCACTGTGTAGGGCTGGGGCTAAAGGGCTTGTTGCTGTTGCTGGGGAGTGGACGACGATTGAAGGTAGCGAAGGGCAAGGAGCCTCCCGCCTGGAGTCGCTCGAAGTAGGTCTTTGCCTCGGGACTATATAGTTCCTTGGGATCAACCTGAGGATCCGTACCGACCCTGGCATCGTTGCTTCCGTGAAGCGCTACGATGACGACCTTGTCCCCATGGGCTTCGGCAACCTTGGTGATCATCTTGGCAGCGCCTGGGCAGTTGATACAGCGCACACCGCTGTAGTCTTCGATGAGTACGGCGCGACCGCTGGTGGTCTCGATCTCATTGGGGATAAGTCGCTCACTTTCTGGCATAGGCTTGCAAGAGACCATGAGGAGCAGGGCTAGAGCGGAGAGGATGGTATAGCGTATAGATAGTTTCATCTCAATGTTGTAGTCAAATGCGTGAATGACGTGGCGGAGCGCTAGAAGGATCCGTTGTAGCTTAGGTATATTCCCTTCGTCTCGGGCATATAGCGGCAGACGCCTCCCGAACAATTGACCCCAGCGCGTGTACGTCCGTAGCCGAGCTGTAGGCGGTGATTGCCCTTGGCGTAGGTGAGTGAGCCCATGTAGTAGTGCTCCTTGGTGGCGTCTATATTGTACTGATCCGATAGGGAGATCATCCAGTGTGGTGCTACTGATAGCTCGGCCAGACCAAAGAGCCAGCTACCCTCAGCCTGACGACTGTATAGGTACTGTAGCTCGGTGCGTAGCGTGTAGCGAGGAGCTAGTCTAAACTTGCCGTCGAGGACGAAGATGTTGCTATAGACGAGCGGGTTATTGATCGCGTGTCCCTCGACCACCAGCTGGTTGTAGATCTGATGATAGTACTCGAAGGTCAGAGAGACCGTACGAGAGAACTTCTTGCTTAGCTCGAAGTTTAAGTCAGAGTAGTAGAGCTCTCCCATGCCAAAGAAGGGATGCTGGTAGCCGTCTGTGCCGTAGAGCTTGCTCTCCTCGACACCTAGCGGGAGTCGGTCGGTAGCGACGCTCTTGAGGCCTCGGACATGTGCATAGTTAACCCGCAGCCCCGTGCCGTACTTACCACCTAGTAGGGTACCTCTCGGGATCGTGTAGCGCACATCTCCCTGGAGTGCCCACTCTCCCTCGGGCTGTGTCGCGTAGGGGTAGAGCGCTGCGAGCGTGTAGGTGTGATTAGCGGTAAAAGCTGGCAGGTGATTGATATGAAGTGGCGTACCAACGGAAGAGCGTGCGGAGAGGAAGTTAAAGTTCTCGCTACGCTTCGCCTGTAGTAGTAGACTCAGTCCACGCTGTGAGTAAGAGGTCGAGAGCATCGCTACCGAGCCAGGTGCGTAGATGTAGTGGTTGCTCGCTGTGGGGTCGCTACTCTTGTAGGCATACTCGCCATTGAGCACCCAGCCCCCGAGGGTAAACTTAGCGCGCCCTCCGAAGGCGTGCACCTGACGGGGCAGGTTGAGGCGCATCGGTCCAGTCATACCAGTGGTCTCTACGGGGATGACTTCATCGCCCTCCACCTTGTTGACATAAGAGCCTCCCAGCGTGAGGGTCATTTGCTTGTCTCGCAGTGCTGGCACCCACTGATGAATCGCTAGCTCGCCATCGCCTCCTGATATGAAGCCACGATCCTTGTTAAAGAGGCGGAAGGTGCGGTCGAAGTAGTTGCGCTGCTGTCCCGTGAAGCCCTTGAGTCGTACTCCATCGTAGGGCGTGAGGGCTACGTGGACCCCTCGTACGGCATTGTCGATGCCGAGCGTGCGCTCCTCATAGCTGCGGAAGAGGATGCCAGAGCCAAACTGATCGTAGAAGTCTCCCAGCGTCACCTCGCCATACTTGCCTATGAACCCCTTGAGGTGCAGATGCGGTATACCTCGTCCCTGCTCAGGCTCGTGACCCGGCATCGGGCGGAGCAAGTCTTCGTAGCGTAGTCCCAGCTCAAGGTAGTTATTGCGCAGGGTACCCGTGATGTAGCTATTGCCCATCCATGACTCGTATCCGTTAGCTTTATCGTCTAGGGAAAAGAGCATATCGCTCTGCACGCTAAAGGAAGGCTTGAACTTGTTCCACTCCTTCCACTCGCTCTTGCTCTGCGCAGAGAGGACCGTGAGACCAGCTATAGAGAGCCATGAGAGGAGGCAGAGACGCTGTACGAAGTGCCGCATAGGTTCAGTGGTAAGTGTCTAAAGATAGGATGTATGATAAATGCAGTGTGTCGGAGCGCTCTACGGCTACTCCTCAGAGGCTAGTAGCTCACGTACCTTAGCGATGAGCTCCTGCTCGCCTCCCTCGGTGTAGCCACTATGAGAGAATGCAACGCGCCCCTTGCCATCAATGACGAAGACGTGAGGAATCATGTTGACATTCATAGCTCGCTTGAAGTCCCCATTGGGATCTAGGAGCACCTCGTACTCAAAGCCCAGGGCGTCGACTAGTGGCTTGACGCGATCAGCGTTTTGTCCCTCCTCAATAGAGACAGCGATGAGCTTGACGCCCGTCTCCTCCTGCCAGTCGACGTACTCCTCGTGGATTGCCTTGAGCTCACGCAGACAAGGCTTGCACCAGGTGGCGAAGAAGGAGATGATAAAGGGCTTGCCCTCGTTGCTCAGCTCGCTCGTGTTGACCACATTGTTCTGCAGATCCTTGAGCTCGACCTGAGGGAGCTGCGCCTGTGCCAGGGAGACTACGATGAGGGAGAGTAGTATCGTGAGAATATGCTTCATATCTGTGTCTGTTAGTTGTGTGTGGATTACTTGACCGTTATGGCAAGGTTGACCGTCCAGGAGAGCGTCTCGCCACCATCAGCAGGCTTGAGCTGGATGGTCAAGCGGTTCTTGTAGGTCTCCCCTGCAGGCGAGGTTATATCAATGTGAGCGCCTAGAGATGTCGGCTCACCCTTTCCCTTTGGGGGGTAATCACTCTCCTCACTATCTGCTAGTAGATTTATAGTATTCCCGAAGTCGGACTGATCTGTAACAGGTTGGCAGTTTTCCCCCAGACAGATAGACCCAGAGATAGGCTGATCAAACTTTAGCGATACGGCATACTTTGCCGTCTTGAGGACGCTAAAGAAGAGCTCTAGCTCATACATGCTCACATCCTCTTGAGATATAGTGGCGACATAGTCGATGGTCTTCCCCGAGGGATACTTCTTGCCGTCGAGCTTGTTGAGGAGAGTCACGTTGTGCGTCACCTCGGGTGTAGGCTTGGGTGTAGGCTTGTTTGCATCGGGACCACAAGAGGTCAGGAGTGTTAGCGTCAGAAGAGCTAGAGAGAGATATAGATAAGTTGATTTCATAGGAATGTTTGGTTAGATGAATAGACTCTATCGCCCCAAAGATAAGAAATCTATCGGAGATAGTCGCTGTTTGTTTGGATTCTCCCGGTCTATTTCGATTTCTCACGAGGAAATCTTGATTCTCCACCGAGGCGATGAAAAATTCTTCGGAAGAATGAAATCAAACTTCGGAAGAATGAGATGAAACTTCGGAAGAATGAAATCATAAGTCCGAAGAATTTTCTCGCGCCTCGGGAGGAAATCAAAAAGAGCCACGGAGGCGTTTTGAAATTCCTCGGAGGGAATGGACGATGGGGCGCTACTAGCGGTAGAGGTAGGTGAGGAGGACGAGGAGGCTGGCGAGGAGCGTGACGGCGATGACGATGAAGATGGTGCGTCGCAGCGTCTGTGCGGTGACTGCGTGGAGCGGGGTGCCGATATAGGGCTTCTCAACGAGCATCCCGTGGTAGATGTTGGGGCCGCCAAACTGTACGCCGAGGATCCCCGCCAGAGCGGACTCGGGATAGCCCGAGTTGGGGCTGGCATGCTTGCGAGCATCCCGCCAGACGGTGCGCACGGCTCGTCGACTCGGAGCCACGAGGAGCATCAGGAGTGCCGTGAGACGAGACGGGATATAGTTCGCAGCGTCATCAAGGATACGTGCAGCAAAGTAGCCAAAATCCTTGTAGCGTGGGTCTTTGTAGCCGATCATGGAGTCGAGCGTGTTGATCATTTTATAAGCCATCATGAGCGGCACGCCACCTAGAGCGTAGAAGAAGAGCGGAGCGATGACCCCATCGGAGAGATTCTCAGCAAGCGTTTCTAGGACGGCGGTGCGGATCTGCGCAAAGGTGAGCTGCGAGGTGTCACGACCCACGATCCAGGAGAGACGCTTGCGAGCTCCCTCGAGATCACCAGCCACCACGTAGCGCTCTACTGCCAAGGCTTCGCCGATCAAGCTTCGCGGACAGATCGCAAAGAAGAAGAAAACCGTTTGCCAAGCCAATAGGACGTAACGATAGTCCGCCAAGAGCCATTCGATAGCAAAGAAAAAGCCCCAGACACCCAGCACGAGTGTGAGGGCGAGGATCGTGCCTTTTGCCTTCTGATGGGGCGGATGGTTGAGCCAACGCTCGCCCCATGCGATGAGCTGGCCGAAGAGTCGTATCGGATGGAGCGCCCAGCGTGGATCGCCGAGGAGCAGGTCGAGGAGGAGTCCGAAGAGTAGCGGGTACATACTATAAGTAGCTTGACAAACCTCGGAGTAGCGCTTGTCCAGCTTCGGGAGACTGCACCGAGAGGCGGAAGTGGCGAGGCGAGAGGGAGCGGAAATTGGCCGCATCACGGATCAAAACGCCATGCTGCTTGACAAGGTACTCCTTGAGCTGGGCTGCGGTGCCGCGCCCCTCATCTAGACAAGCGAGGAAGTAGGGTGTGGGGCTGGGTATCAGCGAGATGCCTGCGATCTGCGCCACCTCATGAGCGAGATGCTGCGCCTCCCGCACTAAGCCCGTGGCATCAGGCAGTAACCGGTCGTAATGCTGGCAAATGTAAGCGCCTGCCTCTAGGGCAAGGGCATTGACACTCCAGGGCGAGCGGAGCGGCTCTAAGCGAGCCAGCAGCGAGGGGTGGGCAACGATGTAACCGAGACGTATGCCTGGGAGCGCGAAGCTCTTGGTCAGAGAACGAACGAGGATCAGATTGGGGTGATGCGCCACTTCGTCTAGGAGCGTCACGGGCTCGGCACAGAGCTCTGCGTAGGCTTCGTCCACGATTACGTAACTATCTGGATGAGCCGTGCAGTAATTGAGGAGCGCCGCACGATGAGAGATGTCACCATCAGGATTGTTTGGCAGAGCACTCCAGAGGAGGTCGGCAGGAGTGCTTTGGCTGGCTATGGCGCTTGTCGGGATATAGGTGAGGTGATGGCGATAGAGCTGGCAAGCGTCCTCATACTCGGCAAAGGAGGGAACGGTGATGAGCGTCTCGCCACCCGCAAAGAGATGCGCTAAGAGGTAGAAAGCTTCCGTCGATCCACTCGTTACCAGTAGCCAGTCGGGATCAAGGCGCCAGTGCTCAGCCAAGAGCTCGCGCAATTCTTTCGCCTGAGGGTCTGGATAGTGGGTTAGGCTCTCTAGTCGCCCTGAGAGGTGGCTTATGATTTCGCCCGCATGGTTGCGATAAGGCACATTGCTAGAGAAGTCGTAGCGCACGAGCGCTCCGTAGCTGTATCGGTCGTCCCCGTGTCCTACTATCATACGTTGCGCAGACTTTGGAGCATGTACTCTATATCAAGATGCTGACGCATGTGCTCAGCAAGACGGTCGTAGGCGGCTTCGCGGGTAGCGAAGGTTCGCTCTAGGAGAAAGGTTCGCTCAGGCGCTACCTCGTGCAGGATCTGCTGCAGGATCGCTTCATTGTCCCAGATGCCGTGCATATAGCTTCCCCACAAGCGAGGGGAGACCCAGTAGCCGTCGGGCGTTTCGCCAGCCCTCATAACTACCGGCGACTCGGGCGCATCAACGGGCTGCGTGACCCCGCAGTGGATCTCGTAGCCTTGACAGTCGGGGGTACCCGTGGGAAGGTAGGTAAAAGTGGAGGTACGCACCGCTTTATTGCTCTGCAGCGTGGTCTCAGTGGGCAAAAGTCCCAGACCACGTACGGTGCGCGGCTCGCCCTCGACGCCATCAGTGTCGGTGATGCGCAGACCCATCATCTGATACCCTCCGCAAATGCCGTAGAGTGGCCGACCTGCCTTGTGATGAGCCTGGATGACCGCCTCGAGTCCCTCGGCTTGTAGCCAGAGGAGGTCGTCGATCGTGTTCTTACTGCCGGGGAGCATGATGATGTCCGCCTGGCGGAGCGCCTCAGCGTCGGAAGTGAAGTAGAGCGTGACGCCAGAGATGAAGCGTAGCGAGTCAAAGTCGGTGAAGTTGGAGATGTGCGGCAGTCGTACCACCGCCACATTGAGCGTATCGGGGCGAGGCTGTGCGGCGTAGCTGTCGATGGAGACGCCATCCTCCGCATCTATCTGCATATTCGGCAGGTAAGGGAGCAGGCCTACGACGGGGACTTTGGTTAAGTCTTGAAGGATCTTTCGCCCAGAGTCAAAGAGCGAGCTGTCGCCTCGAAACTTATTGATGATGATCCCCTTGATCGCAGCACGCTCTGCTGGGGGCAAAAGCTCGATCGTCCCGTAGAGACTGCCGAAGATCCCTCCGCGCTCGATGTCTGCCACGAGGTAAACGTCAGCGCCAGTCCGCAGAGCCACCCGCATATTGACGATGTCCATGGGCCAGAGGTTGACCTCCGAGATGCTGCCCGCGCCTTCTATCACGATCGGGTTGTACTGGCTCGCTAATCTGTCGAACGCTTTCATCGCCTCTACAAAGAGAGGCTTGCGCTGCTCGACGTTGAAGTAAGAGCGTGCCGACTGATTGCCCACCGCCTTGCCATTGAGGATTACCTGCGTCGTCTGATCGGCCGTCGGCTTGAGGAGAATCGGGTTCATATCGGTGTGACAAGGTATCCCGCACGCCTCAGCTTGCACCGCTTGCGCACGACCTATCTCGCCTTCTTCGGGAGTAGGATAGCTATTGAGCGACATGTTTTGCGCTTTAAAGGGAGCGGGCTTGTACCCCTCCTGCAGCAAGATACGACAGATGCCTGTCGCTACGATGGACTTCCCCACGTCGGAGCCAGTTCCGACGAGCATAATCGGCTTTAGCTTACTCATATTGATATATCTCTCCAAAGTTAACCTCTAGCGCCATCGCTTCGCTAGGCGAAAGCTTGCCCAGCAAGATACGATAAGCGCGAATGACCCCAGCGTGCGTCACAAGGAGCGTCTGACTGCCCTTGTCTCGCTCCGCCTCAAAGTCGGCTACCCGCGCCAATAAGTCGTCGTGGCTCTCGCCTCCCTCCGTCTTAGCGTGCCAGTAGTCGGCAAACCACGCACGTCCCGCCTCTTGTTCGTAGACTTCCTCCCAAGGGAGCCCTTCCCACGCCCCAAAGTTCAGCTCACGCAGCCGTTCGTCCTGACGAACGGTCAGTCCCTTTGTCAGGGCTATCGCCTCCGCGAGGACAACACAGCGGAGCGACGGACTACTATAGACCTTGTCTAGCTGGACTTCCCTCAGCTCTGCGATAATCTGAGTCACATAGCGAGGGTACTCCTCCGAGAGTGGCACTTCGAGCCAGCCGTAGCAGATGCCCTGCGGTAGGGCAACGGGGGTGTGACGCACGAGGTAAAGACTCATATACCGATCAAGCGTAGATAGTTACCACAAGCGTGACCAAGAGTAGCGTCAGCTCGGCAAAGCAGACGATAGCTCCCATCACATCGCCCGTGTATCCGCCGATACGTTTGTTGCTAATGCGCATGATCAGGAGCGCCTCCCCCGTCATCAGCACTGGGGCCACGACAGCAGCCTGCCAAGGCAAGAGGAGGAGTGCCAAGATCGCCCAGACAGCCGCAATGAGGAGCGTCTTCGTCGTGACAGACTGTCGCAAATGCGTCGCCTTGCTCGCCTCGCCACTCTTACGAGCGTAGGTCGAGAGACGTATCACGAGGATAGGCACCCAGCGCGCCACTACAGCCATCGCAACGATCGTCCCGATGGCGGTCTCGTAAGGTATGTAGCTCAGTAGGACGACCCGACTCATCAGGAGCATCACTAGCCCCAGTATACCGTACACGCCCGTCGAGCTGTCCTTCATAATGCGTAGCGTCGTCTCCCTATCGTGATACCCTCCGAAGGCATCGCAATAGTCCGACAAGCCATCCTCGTGCATCCCGCCTGTGACGACTAAGCCAACGATCACACTCATCACAGCAGCCACGGCGTTTGGCAGGTAGTAGCCAGCCAACGCATAGATCCCCGCCATCGGCACTCCGACAATCGCGCCCAGCAGAGGAAAGTAGCGAAAGGACTCCCCCATCCGCTCCTCACTATACTCCACATGCCCCACCGGTATGCGGGTGTAGAAGAGCAACGAGAGACGAAGTAGGTCCCACTCAGAGCGTATCGTGCGTAGCAAGTGCAAAGCCATAGGTCTAGAGTCTCTTTTCTTATTAGTCTACACGGCAAACCGCCGCATCGTCAAAGCCACGCATATTATTCATAAAGGCAACGGCCGACTGAATGATCGGATAGGCAACGAGAGCCCCCGTCCCTTCACCGAGGCGCATTCCCAGCGACAGGATCGCCTCTCCGCCTAGGTAGTCAATCATCGCTTGGTGTCCCGGCTCCTCGGAGGTGTGAGCGAAGAGCACATTGTCCACAATACGTGGCTCCATCTCGTGTGCCACCATAAAGGCTGAGGTAGCGATCACCCCATCCGCTAGGATTAGCATACCTCTCTTGTAAGCCTCTAGGACGCCTCCACAGATAGCCGCTATCTCTAGTCCGCCCATCTGCGACAATAGTTCCATAGGGCTCTGCGGATTGTAGCGTGCAGCCACCGCCTCGAGCACCTTCGTCTTATGTTCTAGGCCCGAGCCACGCAGTCCCGAGCCAGGACCAATGATCGAGGCGATAGAGCGTCCCGTGATCTTGTGCAGGATTAGCGTTGCTGGCGAAGTATTGCCGATACCCATTTCGCCGAAAGCTATCACATTACTTCCACGCTCCGCCTCTTGCGCCACACATTGGGCGCCAATTAACATCGCCTCAGCGCATTCCTCAGTCGTCATAGCTGGCTCGTGAAGCATATTGCGGGTGCCGTGCATCACCTTAGCCGACTCAATGCGACAAGCCTCTGGGAAGTCGTAGTCGACGCCCACATCTATGACCCGCAGGCGAAAGCCATTTTGCCGAGCCAAGACACTACAAGCTCCTCCGCCCGAGACGAAGTTGATACATTGCTGCCAAGTAATCTCCTTAGGACAGGGGCTCACGCCCTCCTCGACGATCCCGTGATCCGCAGCCATCACCAGTAGCACGGGGTCGATCAGCTGAGGCGTCACGCTGTGCTGTATCATGCCAACCTTGTAGGCGATGCGCTCCAGTTGCCCCAGCGAACCCTTTGGCTTCGTGCGACTGTCGATCCGCTCTTGTAGTGTTTCCTCAAAAGTCATCTTCTCTCTTCTCTCTATATAAGTCTGAAATAAGTTCCGTGCGCAAAGCTCTGCCAGAGACCATCAGGTAAGCCTCATCAGCCGTGGCAGAGATATATTGGTTGACCCACCCCTGTAGATCTACGAAAGCTCGAGACCCCGCATCAGGAGCGTGCAGGCTCATGCCGATCTCGTTACTCACCACGATCAGCACCTCCGCCTTGCAGTGATGTAGCAGCTCCTGCCACTCACGGCGCGCCTCACTGAGCGAAGCCTCAGCGTCAAACTCTAGGTCGCTGTATATATTCGTAAGCCATAGCGTCACACAGTCGATCAGCACGACACGCCCAGCAATCTGCGTCTGGCTCAGATAGCGAGGCTCCTCGATGGTAGTCCACTCCGGTCCCCTATCCGCTTGGTGACGCGCTATGCGACGCTCGAACTCCTCATCCCAGTGACGTGCCGTAGCCAGGTAGATAGGTCGATCCGACAGCGAGCGCGCCAGTCGCTGTGCGTAGCCACTCTTGCCACTGCGCTGGCCACCCGATATGTAGATCACTCGAGGGCGCTGGCAGAGCTTGCCATCCTCATATAGACGATAGTCCCCATTCGGGAGGAAGGTGATCTCCTCCACCTTGTCCAGCGGACCTCCCTGTAGCAAAGCCTCTAGCACCCTCATCGTAAAGCCGTGACCCATGAGTAGCACCAGATCATCGCTACCGTGTCGCTCTTGCAGCTCCTCTAGAAAGCTCTGCAGACGCGCCGCAATCGCCTCCACCGACTCGATCTCGTGTGGCTCCTCCTCTAGTGGTGGCAACTCAACAAAGGGATGCCCCTCCCAGCGACCGAAGGAGCGCTCGCGCAACCGTCTGTCCAGCGTCAGAGGCGCCTTACAGCCACTCGTAGAGATCATCAGCTCAGCCGAGCGCTGCGCCCGCAGCTGATCACTACTATATATATGTGTGATGGGATACCCCTTCAGTTTGTCCCCCAACTGTAGACATTGCGCCACCCCTCGTCGGGTTAGCGTGCCAGCAGTCTGTCCCTGACAAATAGAGAGCAAGTTCTCCTCAGTCTCTCCGTGACGTGCTATAAGCAATCGCATAGATCAGTCTCTAGATTAAAAAG
>CABQOJ010000003.1 GCA_902465775.1 uncultured Porphyromonas sp.
TCACTCAGTGGAGCTACGGCATCGGAGAGACCTGGACGCTCCTCGTACCCAATACGAAAGGTGGTGCGACCGAACCTCTAGCTAAGGGACACGCCAAGCAACTTGCCAAGGCGCCCTACGAGTACCAGCAGATGCTGGGACAGATGAATGCGTACTGGGGTGACCAACCCTTCACCTCGGGTCCCGTCTATGTGGGCGCCTTCGTCTGCATCCTCTTCATCATCGGCTGTGTCGTCGTCAAGGGTCCGATCAAGTGGGGACTGCTCATCGCGACGATCCTCTCGATACTGCTCGCATGGGGTAAAAACTTCATGCCGTTGACCAATCTCTTCATCGATTGGATGCCAATGTACGACAAGTTCCGAGCGGTTTCCTCGATCCTTGTCATCGCAGAGCTAACGATCCCGACGCTAGCCGTGCTAGCGCTCGTGCAGCTCATCAAGGAGCCTCAGCTCCTACGCAGCAAAAGCGTCTGGATAGCAGGCGGAGTACCAGTTCTACTCTTACTTCTCTTTGCTCTCCTGCCAGATCTCTTCTTCGGCTTCCTATCCCAGCAGGAGAAGGGCATGTTCGCCGAGCTAGCCACACAAGACCCTCGCTACCTGACGCTACAAGATCAGCTCAAGACGATGCGTATGGACATCTTCCAGGCGGACATCTGGCGCAGCTTGCTCTTCATCGTCTTAAGCATCGTACCCCTATGGCTCTTTGCCAAGGGCTATCTCAAGACTCAGTGGCTCTGCTGCATCCTCGTCGGACTGACACTCATAGACCTATGGCAGGTGGACAAGCGTTACCTAGCCGATGACGACTTCATCGCCCCACAACTGGTACAGCAGCAAGCAGCTCCTATGACGGAAGCCGATCAGGCGATCCTTCAGGACAAAAGCCTCGGCTATCGTGTCTTCAACCAGACGGTCAATAGCTTCAACGATGCCACCACCTCTCGCTGGCACCACAGCGTGGGCGGTTATCACGCAGCCAAGCTACAGCGCTATCAAGACCTGATCACTTACCAGCTCTCTACGGGCAATAAGCAGGTCTACGATATGCTCAATACGAAGTACTTTATCGTCCCCAATCCAGAGACCCGAGCTCCTATGGCGGTACCCAATCCAGATGCCTTCGGGGCTGCATGGTTTGTCGATAGCCTTCGCTGGGTCGCTAATGCTAATGAAGAGATGGAGGCACTCACCACGGCAGACCTACGACACGTCGGTGTCGTCGATCTCCGCTTTGGCGAAGAGCTACCGCAGCCTCTTATGCTACCCGATAGCACCGCTCAGCGTAGCATCACCGTCACCAAGTACACCCCACGACAGGTGGTCTACAACATATCGACCGAGGCTCCTGGCATAGCCATCCTCTCAGATATCTACTACCCACACGGCTGGCACGCCACCGTCGATGGTAAGGAGATACCTATCGCACGGGCTAACTACGTGCTGCGAGCCGTCTCACTGCCCGCAGGCAAGTACCAGCTCACGCTCACCTTTGCGCCACGCTCCATAGCCGTGACCGAGAGCATAGCCTTTACGGCTCTGGCCCTGATCCTCCTAGCGCTCATCGGCTCCATCGTGTGGCGCACCAGGTCTTTGAGAAAAGGCAAGAAAGCCCTCACAGACTCACAAACGAATTAATTACCTTTATATATAGATCAAACTATGACTTATCGAAACTTACTAAAGATCACCACCGCTCTACTACTAGCGGTCTTGGTCTCTTCATGTGCTTGCAGACTCAAGCCTCTCGACGGCTCTGCAACTCAGGTAGATCCCAACCCCTTGACACTCGTGGGTACGCAGATCCCTGGACAGGTACGTCTGACGATCCCAGCTAAGTGGTGTCACAAGAGGGCTATCGTCAATGTAACCCCCGATCTACGCTACAACGGTATCAGCGTGACGGGTCAGACCGTCACCATACAGGGTGAGAACGTCCGTGACAACTACCAGACCATCTCCTACGAGCGTGGTGGTAGCGTCATCATACCCTTTGCCTTTGAGTACAAGCCTGGTATGGAGCAGAGTGACCTTTACCTCACCTTTACCGCTACAGTAAAGGGTAAGAAGGTCAACCTCCCCGCTGTCAAGGTAGCTCGTGGTACCATCATGACTGCCGACCTAGCCAGCATTCGCGATATCACGCCAGCTCTCGCTCGTGACGCCTTCCAGAGAGTCATCAAGGAGCAGTACACGGCCGACCTCAAGTTCCTCATCAACCGTGCCGAGGTACGTGCTGCTGAGCTCAACAAGCGTGAGGTCAAGGAGTGGAAAGATGTCGTCGACAACGCTTATCAGGTACCCAACCAAGAGGTAGACATCGAGATCCAGGCTTATGCCTCTCCCGATGGTGCTCAGGACCTTAACGAGCGTCTCTCGGCACAGCGTGAGCGCAACACTTCTAGTGTCATAGCGCGCCAGCTGGGCAACAAGAAGATCGAGGTCAACGCACACTACACCGCTGAGGACTGGGACGGATTCCAGAAGCTTCTTGAGGCAAGCAATATACAGGACAAGGAGCTAGTCCTGCGCGTCCTCTCTATGTATCCCGATCCCGCGGATCGTGAGCGTGAGATACGCAACCTCTCACACGTCTTCACACAGCTAGCTAGCGAGATCCTCCCCGAGCTACGCCGCTCACGTCTCAATGCCAACGTACGCATCATCGGCAAGAGCGATGACGAGCTCAAGATGTTTATGGCACAGCGCCCAGGTCGCCTCACCATCGAGGAGATCCTCTACACCGCTACGCTCTATGACAATGCTAAGGATCAGATGAACGCTTACCAGCAGGCTACGCAGCTCTATCCAAAGGACTACCGTGCGTACAACAACATCGGTACGCTCTACCTCGCTCAGGGCAACTACGAGCAGGCTGCTAACTACTTCGCAAAGGCTCAAAAGATCCAGCCCAACGCTGCTTCTAATATGAACGAAGCGCTCATCGCTCTCGACCGTGGCAACCTAGCAGAGGCTCAGCGCCTCATGGGTCGTGCCGTAGAGGTACCCGAGGCTGGTCAGGGCATCGGTCTCCTACAGATGCACGAGGGCAAGTATGCAGACGCTATTCGCTCCTTTGGCAATACGCCATCGAACACGCTAGCCATCGCTCAGATCATGCAGGGTCAGTACGCAGATGCTACGCGCACCCTCGCTGCTGTCGCACAGCCCAATGGCGAGACCGCTTACCTCAAGGCAGTCGTCGCAGCTCGTACCAACGATCTGCAGGCGCTCGTCAGCAACCTCCGCTCAGCTATTGAGCAGGATCGCACCTACGCACAGCGTGCACAGCGAGACCTCGAGTTTGCAGCCTTCAGCCAGACACCCGAGTTCGTCGCTCTGGTCAAGTAACACAACAGACGTGACGTAACAGAGCGTCACCCTCAACACACGAGAGGAGCTACCCGCCTAGGCGGATGGCTCCTCTCTCGTTATCTGCGACGACATCAACGCCATCGGACACTACCATCAGCAGTTCTCCCTACTCTCTCCCGCAGAAACCAAACAACCCCTCCGTAGAGATTTGCCGTTTTCCAGCGAAGAACGGGAAAATTCTTCCGAACTTTTATTTCCCGTCTCCGTGGAGGATTTTCGTTTACTCACTGGAGCTTTCCGATTTCCTCGGTAGAGATTGGAATCAACAGAGATGCAAGAGTAGCTATAAAGTGGGGTTACAACATAGCACAAAAAGGTCCTAGCCCTATATCCCGTGGAGGTCATCATATGTAATCTCTAGAAGAGAGGACTACAGCGCATCAGCCCTGACAGGGACTGGAATCACCTTTGCACTTTACAGAATAAAGCGTACCTTTGTGACAACGACCTCAGATATGTTAGAAAGTATGTTTACCCCCCCCCCATTTAACATTTGGCAACAAGGGAGCAGCTCACTTACAAAGCTCCTACGCAAGCACTTCTCTTGCTACCAGCAGGAGAAAGGGCGGGGCAACAACCACACACATACATCTCATCACACATCACAAGTGGCGACCTCTTCCCGAGAGAGGGGTCGCCACTTGTCGTGTCTTCTAGTCATCTCTAGTCATCCCCAGCTACCATCTCTATAATCCACCAAGCATAATAGAACTAATAACATTGTCTCTATGAAAAAGATATCGCTTATAGCTAATAGTGGCATCCAGGTCATCTCTTTTGACTTCACATTAGATTTGCGCGAGAAGGCTCCTCTATGGTTTTATGAGTACCAGACCGTAGATGAGTCGTGGCAGATCGAGCTACTCTACGAGGTCAAAGATGAGGATGGCACCCCTCACTACTATCGCTACATAGAGCTCGATAAGGAGGGCTTTATCGAAGACACACAGCCCATTACTATCAAGGATCTAGCCAATGCAGGCATCTCCCCTCTAGAGGTCTCTCCAGACAATCCTAATCATCAGATATATCGCAGTACCATCTCAGACTTCTTCAATCTCATCTCTGCGTATGGCAATCAGTGGCTCCCGCTCCCCTACCTTAAGAAGCTGGGCTTTCGCTTTGAGCAGGGACCATACAACTGGAGTCGCTTTAAGATTGTGCCTTTGCCAGAGAGTGACAACGAGGAGAAACGCTATCGGGTTATACTCGCTTTCGACACCTATACGACGGAGGAGGATAGCGAAAATGATGAGAACCCCTACTTCCCCGATGAGGTGATGGCCTCCCTGAGGCTAAAGCTCTGTGATGAGCCTCTCGGTGTAATAGACTACAGCACCTCACAGGGAGAAAACTCAATCAATGTGGATGAGTATCTATTCTCTCTAGCATATCCTAATGTAGAGTCGCCAGAGAGACTTCGCACCTCTAAGAAGAAGTCTTACCTGACAGCTTACCTGGCCTTCATCTATCATGTGGCTCGGTATGAGCTCTTCCCCGAGGTGGAGCTTTATCGGTCACAGGGAGTGCCAGGCAAGGACTTAGATCTCGTGATCGATATCGGTAACTCGCGCACCACGGCGGTACTGGTCGAGGATCATAAGATCTTTGAGCAGACGGCACTCTTGAGGCTTCTTGACTTTACAGCTCTAGAGGATCCTGAGGATCCCCGTGTGAGCTACCTGAGTGAGCCTTTTGCCATGCGACTGGTAACACGCAAGGTGACCTTCGGGCAGATAGGCAAACGCAATAGTGAGCGCTTTACCTACCCGAGTATAGTGCGGCTCGGTCATGAGGCTGAGCGGATCCTACATCTAGCCAAGAGTGAAGAGAATGAGGAGATGCCTATGACGCTCTCTAGTCCCAAGCGATATCTGTGGGACAAGCAGAGGAGTCAGAAGGAGTGGAAGTTTTCTATCCTCCCGAACGACAAGGATCCAGACGATGTCCTCTACCTACCAGGTATCTCCAAAATGATCGCTAGTGACGGCTCGATACTTCGCGATGGCAGTACGGGAGGGCAAACCTTTTACTACTCACGGCGTACGATGATGACGCTCGCCTTCCTAGAGATCTTGGAGCAGACGCTTATGTACTCTAATAGTGTCGCATATCGTGAGGATCGTGGCTCTGTAGACAGTCCTCGCATACTACGGCGTGTCATCATAACATGCCCTACGGCTATGTCACAGAAGGAGCGTGAGGCTCTAGTACACTGCGCCGAAGATGCCAACTACCTCTTCTCTACATACCATCAGTACGATCAGCGTATCGAAGTTTACCCCCAGATCAATAAGGATGCTGACGATACTCCGTACTGGTACTACGATGAGGCGACTTGCTCTCAGCTGGTCTATATGTATAGCGAGATAGGGCAGAAGTACAATGGCTTTTGCGAGGAGTTTTTCAATCTATATGGCAAGAAGGCCACAGGAGCACGCCCCACGCTCACCGTCGGGTCACTAGATATCGGTGCTGGCACCTCGGACTTGATGATCTGTAAGTATACGTACGAGCAGGATCGAATTACGAAGGTGATTCCTGAGCCTCTCTTCTACGACAGCTATTACTTCGCAGGAGATGACATGCTCTATGACTTGATCAATGGCTTGCTCTTTTACAGTGACGAGGGTTCTTTTCGCAAGAAGCTGGCAGATCTCGATGAGCATGCTTATAGGCAGAAGCTACGAGACTTCTTTGGTCCCAACTATGCCGGTCAGACTATCAGGCAGCGCAACCTGAGACGCAACTTCAACCTGCAGTACACCGTACCTCTGATGTATCATCTGCTCTCGCTTCTCTCTGAGGAGAGACGTGACTGCAATGTGCGCTACGAGGACCTCTTCCCCTCGGCAGAGCAAGAGCCCAACGAATCTGTACAGAGAGGCTTCGAGGAGTTCTTTGGATTCTCTATGAGAGAGCTCTCGTGGGAGTTTAGTGGTCAGCAGATCTACGATATCGTCTCCAAGTCTTTTGAGCCTCTGCTGAGGATCATCTCCAGCATAGCCTACTCGACAGGGTGCGATATCTTCCTTCTCTCTGGGCGTCCAGCCTCTCTGGCTCCGATACGAGATGTATTCCTCAAGTATTACCCTCTATCGCCGAATAGGCTTATCCTGCTCAACAACTACAATGTGGGCTATTGGTACCCCTTCGGTAGCAATACGGGTTACATAACCAACCCCAAGACGGTGGTTGCCGTGGGAGGGCTCATCGGCTTCTACTCATCGGAACTGGGCGGTCTCAAGGGCTTTCAGCTAGACACAAAGCTCCTAGGCGAGCGACTCACCTCTATCGTCAACTATGTGGAGCAACCAGACTCTGCAAGGAATACGCTCCACAGCTCGTATGTGTTCACGCCTAGTTCACCCATTGGAGATGTAGTCGTATCGTCTCTCCCCAAGTCTCTCCAGATCAAGCAGCTGGATGTAGATATCTATCCAGCTCGCCCACTCTTTACCATCAGCGTCAACCGCTCTGGTATGGGACGTCGGCTGAAGAGTACTAAGCCTCATCTCAACGATCTACAGATACTACAAGAGGTAGATCTACAGGTTAAAAGCCTGGAAAAGAGACTTCCCTTCACGATCCATCTGAGTCGAGATGTCACCAATCTTGAGGATATCGAGATCGAGAGCATCACCGACAAAAACGATGAAGATATAACAGTCAGCGACCTCTCTATCAATGTACAGAGCCTCGGTCTAGAGGACGGCTACTGGCTGGATACTGGAGTCTTCAATCTAGAGTAAGAGAGCGTACAGTCTAACAAGAATCGAACATCCTTATGATAGCCAACATAAATGATCAGCTCAGCGCACTAGAGCGAGCCATACAGTGGAGCAAGAAGTATCCCGAGGAAAACCTCGAGTCTACCCTACTAGAGCGCAAGCGCCGAGAGATAAAGCGCGTTAAGAACACCCTCGAGATCAACTGCTCTGTAGCTGCCTACGGAGAGAGCCAAGTGGGTAAGTCGTACCTAATGAGCAGTCTCTTATCCACACCGACGAATCCATTTGAGATCAGTGACGGGGATAGGAAGTACAGCTTCATCGATGAGATAAATACTAGTGGGGGTAACCTCTCTCAGACGGAGTCCACAGGTATCGTGACTCGGTTTACGACTCGCCAAGACAATGCGACTCCAAGAGGACAGGTCAAGATAACCCTCTTTAGCATAGCAGACATACTGACTATGCTCTGCGACTCTTACTACAATGACCTCAAGCTCGATGTAGAGGATCAGCAAGAGATAGATATTACGGAGAGACTGCGCAATGAGCTCAAGGAGTGCATAGATCGGGAGAGGGGTAAGCAGGAGTTTCTGACCGAAGATGATCTCTTCTATATATATGAGTACATCAAGAGGGAGCTGGGCCTCAAGGCTCAACAAGTGGTCAACTCTCGATTTCCCTACGAGATAGGAGCCAGCATTGAGTACATACACCCAGATCGCTGGAGTCAGCTCTTCTCCTTCTTATGGCACGACAACCCCTCGATCACTCAGCTCTTTAGCACACTCATCAGAGAGCTCAAGAAGCTACACTTTGCCTCGGTAGTATATGTCCCCTTTAGAGCAGTACTGAGAGAGTACGGATCCATACTCAAGGTGGAGTGGCTAGACTACATTATGTCTGACGAGCAGAAGGCTGAGAATAGTAATGATGAGCCCCTGGTAGATGTTTTCGGAGCAAGTGGCCTACTCTGCAAGGGCTTTAGAAAGTCCTCACTCTCGGCTCTGATTGCTGAGCTTACCTTCACCCTACCATCAGAGATTGCCGAGGAGCGCCCCTTCCTCAAGAAGCTAGATCTCCTGGACTTTCCAGGCGCACGCTCTCGTCTGCAAGTTGAAGGAGAGACGCTGAGCCAGCAAGATGGAGAGAGAGACATTATCCCAGCCTTGCTCCGCCGTGGTAAGGTGGCTTATCTCTTTAACAAGTACTCGCACGCCTTGCTCATTAGTGCTGTACTCTTTTGCCATCACAATGACCAGCGCACGGAGGCTACTCTAGGCAACACCATCACCCAGTGGATCAGCGAGAACATTGGCAAGAACGAAGCCGAGCGAAGCAAGTACCTAAAGAAGCTACAAGGAGTCTCACCTCTATTCTTCATTGGCACTAAGTTCAACAAGGAGCTGGTCTGTACTAAGATGGATATTCTATCGCAAAAAGAGCCCTCGGGCGAGAACAAACTGAGCGAGCGGTGGAAGCGCTTTGATGTAGTGATTCCCGAGCTGATCGGCACTGCCAGGTGGTTCGACCATTGGATCGAGCCAGACGCTACGCAGCCCTCCTCAGCCTTCCAGAGCATATACCTCCTGAGAGACTACTACTGGTCTGGCTATTATCGCATCTTCGAGGGCTATAGTGAAGGGGCAAACAAGAGTCCCGAGACTGGCTATGCACAGAATAGTGAGTACCCTAACTTCATGAAGGATGTACGACAGAGCTTTATCGACCATCCTTTTGTCAAGGCTCACTTTCGCGACCCTGAGAAGGCTTGGGACTCGGTAGCGACCCCTCGCAACGATGGCTCTAAAGCAATCATAGAGGATCTAAACAAAATCGCAGGTTGTCTAGACGCTGCCAGACGCGAACGCTATACACAGCAGCTCAACGAGATTAAGGAGAGTACGCTCTCACTCCTTGAGCCACACTATGAGTCTGAGGAGTCGTCCGAACGTAATAAGCGCATACAGAAGGTGGTCGGCTCTATACGCAGGAGTACGATGGAGGTGGGAAATCATCCTGAGATCTTTGGCTACGCTATAGATAGTCTTATGATACCCGCAAGCCTGCTACATCGTGTAGCCTATGATATATTGATCCTACAGAAGGAGACTCCTAAGGACCTCAATGCGATGCTACTCCTACGTGAGACGCTAGGCATATCAGGCGATACATCTGCCGATCAGGTCAAGCAGCTTGTCGAGGGATACTTCGGTGCAGATAGTCAGGCAATCCTCGAGGAGTATGGAGTCACGATCGAGGAGCTCTCCTCAGGAGCCAATGAGCTCAACTCAACCGTCGAGAAGCTCCTCGCCTCCAAGATACTATCCACATGGCAGAGCTATCTAAGTAGCAAGGTAGAGGATGTCAAGGAGTATATCCATCAGGCAGCAGACGTAATCGACAAGCTCATCGTTCTTGCCAAGAGCAAAAAGATAAAGCGTGAACTAGAGCATCAGATAGAGGGATACATCATATCGATCCAAGAGAAGTCTGTACTACCTACCTTCATAGCAGACTACGCTTCGCTCTTTCTCAATCACTTTGTCTGCACTATGGGCAGTGACTTCGTCGATGATGATGATCGAAAGGTAATCGGACAGAGAGCTGAGAAGTGTTCTGTCATGCACAATCCTATCGTACACATAGAGCCTAGCCGTGGTAACAAACCTATCGATGATGTGATCGCTGGACTTGCCGTATACAATAACCCGACAGGGTCTAACACGGTCACGACGATCATGAAGTCCTCGTTTTTCAAGCAATTTCAGCTATGGCAGGGTCGGGTCATCGACTGTATTCTCCTCACCTCTGATGCCTCTACCAAGGATCCTATAGCCAACAAAGAGCTTGGGGATATCATCGCTAGTACCCAAATCCTATAAACTAGACAATTGAACTATGAGTAGGGACAACAAATTCTATGGCAAGCGCAGGCTCTGCCAGACGAATCTCAAGTATTTTGACAAGATCCAGCGACTAGGTAGCGATCAGCTCTACAAGCGCTTCAACAGTGTAGAGCCTATCCTCCAAAACAACATCTCCAAGGAGTATCAAGACTTCCTAGCACAGCCTGACTTTGACCCAAACTTTGGCACTATCGTATGGCATGGTGTGCAGTGGCAGAAGGCACCTAGACTACTCTCTCAGCTAGAAGGTGAGGCGAGAGCGCACTATGAGGAGATCCTGCAAGAGACGCTCACACATTACCAGCAAGCTGTAGAGCAGTGCCACAATGAGGAGGAGCGGATGACTCTCGCAGGGATCCTCTCCAGCATTGACGAGCGATTTATCTATTGTTATGATGACCGAGTCGTTGTCGTAGCGTGGGGTATGAGAGAGAAGGAGAAGAATATCAAGGTCTTCCCTCTCGAAGAACTCTTTGTAGCACCTCAAGAGCCAGAGCCTGAAGAGGCAGTCCAAGAGCCAGAGGTAGAGGAGACACCCGAAGAGATTGCTCCCGAGGAGCCGCCCGTCACGCCTCCGCCATACAGCAAGGTGGTGGAGCCTCAGGAGGATCTCCTCGTTGTAGCTTTTAACCCAGGTCTGCATGGAAGGCTAGATTATGGAGCTAGCAGTGTCACCATAACTAGAGGAGGTCGTCTAGACACTAGTCAGATACCTACGATCATACCTGAGAGTGGATACCTCTTTACAGGCTGGGACATTAACCTCGATGAGCCTATCCAAAGCGACATCATAGCGACAGCGCAGTATCGCTCCTCGATCGTACGAGCCACCTTCAATGCTGGGGAATATGGTATGCTAAAGAGAAAGCGCAGAGAGGTCGATATGCCTATTGAGCTGGGATCTGTAGTCGCTCCAAGCGCCATTCCTAGAGTCAAGAGCAAGAGAGGCTATCGCTTCACTGGTTGGTCTCCCGATATATCGCAACCTCTGAGTGAAGACACGACCTTCACCGCCCAATACGAGCAGAATAAAAGATGTTGGTATTGGTGGGGTCAACGAACTTGGTGGGAGTGGCTCCTATGGGGACTCCTATTTCTACTACTCTTATTCCTAATACTATGGTTACTCGGAAGCGGATGTAGCAGTTGCGCATCGCACCTTTATAATGATGACGAAGAGCGAGTCTATGAGGAGATCCCCGTAGACAGCGTAGGCTCTGTAGATCAGATACGAGGAGACGATGGCTCTTACTATGATGACAATGGTCGAGTCAGAGACATCCTCGGAGATGACGAGAGTCTACCCGAAGGAGCCGTTGTGGCTCCCATAATGGGTGACGATGGAAGACCTCCTCGCATCATTGACTCCGATGAGCAGATTCCCATCATAGCGGATCGGCTCAATGTCTATCTAACCGACGACAATGCAAACTTACAGCAGTGGGTCAAAGACTTCAAGGGGAAGTATCCCTCTGACAACTACCGCATCATCGGTGTTGATCCCAATGCTCAGCTGATTCAGATCCAAGTACCTTCGTCAGAGCGCGAGTCACTTGGCAAGAGACTGCCTCAGGAGTTACCACGTCAGCCATTTTTTGTCGTTGACGAGGCTATCGTAGAGCATGCCGGTACTCCTACACAGGCTCTCAACAGTAACAATCTAAGGGGCTGGCACCTCAAAGCTGTGAACGCGCCCGCTGCGTGGCAGATGACCAAGGGTAGCCCCGAGGTTATCGTTGCGGTCATAGACGATGGCATAGATGCTAGCCACCCCATCTTTCAGGGGCGTCTCTATAGGCCCTACAATGTGTTCACTCAAAACAACTACCTGAGCTCTGGTCAGGGTCATGGCACCCACGTCGCTGCAATAGCGGCTGGCTCTACTGCATACTACAATCAAGGTGCCGCAGGCATAGCCCCCAACTGTAAGATTATGCCTGTACAAGTCTTTGATAATGGGATCTGTACTATATCAGCAATGGTCAGTGGCATTATGTATGCTGTGCTACATGGAGCAGACGTAGTCAACATGTCCTTAGGCCCCAGTGGTATGGAGCAGTTTGCTAGACTACCTCGAGACGAGCAGCGCAAGCTTGCGAAGGTTCTCTTCAAAGGTTACGAGCAGGTCTTTCAGCATGTAACCAAGACTGTCACAAAGCATAATGCTATCCTAGTCATTGCTACGGGCAATGAAAATGTCGTGGCAGCTCTCTCTCCCACTTGTAGAAACTCGCTAACGACGCTCAATGTCGCAGCGGTCAACCCTGACCTTAATCTCTCAGACTTTACAAATTACGATCAGGGGGCCAACATAGCAGCACCAGGCGTTGCCATCTATAGTGCTACTCCTCATCGATCATTTGAGTCTTATGATGGGACTAGCATGGCTGCTCCCATAGTCGCAGGCTCAGTAGCACTGATGCGTAGTACCTACTCCTCGCTGACCGCTCAGCAAGCTCTCTATATATTGAGACGTTCAGGCTATCCTATAGAGCATAGCGACACTCCTATGATACAGATCGATAGAGCTCTGACACTCCTCAAGCAGATGGTGCAAGACGGCTCTATCAGCAAGATTAAACAAGGGGGGTGGCACTGTCCAACCTGACGGGGAGATGGTCGGCAGAGAGTTCACAGAGTCATCTACCACAGACTCCCAAGCACAGCTGAGAGCACGACTCAACGAGCTACAAGAGCAGCAGCGTGCGTTACAGCAAGAGATAGATAACATCCAGATACAACTACAAGAATAGATAGACTACATCCTCTATGGGAAAGAATAGCAATGTATGGAATGAGGGTCCCTCATTCTCTTGGGCCAATGCTACGCTTGCCTTCGCCATCATCGCTATGGCGATCGGTACCTATATGCAAGGCTTCTATAAGACGGGAGACTATGTAGAGACCCTACTCGTAGCTTCTGTAGTGCCACCGATACCTGACCTGACCTTTACGATTGTCTCGTTGGGACTCTTTCTAGGCATCCAGTTCCTAAAGGGCACAAGCAGACACTTTGCCAAGCGCATTTGGTGGGAGCGTGCTTTAGTCTTTCTGACACTGCCTATCTTCCTACTCTCGCTGAGTCCCATCAACTATACTTGTCGTGTCATAGAGCAGAGCGAAGAAATCCAAAAGAACTTTGCAGATGGGGTCAATACCTTCAAGGGACTCTTTAAGGAGTACGACCAGTACTGCCACGAGCGACTAGATAGTTACAATCACACACTTGACTCCAGCTTACCCTCTCGATCCAACCAGCGTGAATCTAGTGCTGATCACAGCCCCTATGCTAAGGAAAACTACCTTCTGACACTCAGACTACAGCTCTTACCTCCGACAGAAGACTTTGCGCAGTTTAGAGAGGAAGCACAAAAGTGGATAGAGGTCAATGGTCAGAAGCCCTCTGTGTGGAATCCCTTTCTCATAGGCAATACAGATGCTATCTTGAGTGGAGTATCACAGTGGATCAGCCAGCTAGAGGACTTTAGTCGTACCAACCTTTCCTACGAGCGACAGTATCCCACCTTCGAGCAGGCTGTAGGACTCTTAGAGCACTGCCAGGCTTCCTTCAGTCAGGTCAAGAAGATCGTGCGCAACCAGAGTGGCTTCAGTAAGCATACTATATGGCTAGGCTTGCTTTTTTACAGCCTACTCATCACTCCCTACTTATTACAGCAACGACACACCAAGGCTAGAAACTACTATAGCCTATGGAAAGGGGGTAAAAATATAAGAAGATCGTCTAGTCTAGTCACTAGTCAAGCCACTAGACCCAGCATCCCATTATCCGACGACGTTCCTTTCAAGGCAAAGGAGCGAAAGCCCTCCAGCTTCTCTCTCAACAATGATAACCAGCAGAGCGAGGGACGAGGTAGCAAGAGCAAGAGCTCATCATTCGAGCTATGATCACGCACCCTCTGTCCACTTTCAGGCTAGGTAACAAGCTTGATGCCACTAACGATCCATATCTATCGAAACATCAGTACAAGCGACTATGAACACCTTCGACAAAAATGACGTCATCAAAAACATAGATCATATCTCCGCCCAGCAGATTGCGGAGTTTATCTCCAAAGGTCTTATCTCTGAGCGCGAGCTAATAAAAAAAGCAGGAGATCGCTACGACAAAGCTAAGCGTGATGAGGTCACACGCCAGTTAAATAAGAGTGTACCCTCTGCATTCAATACTACAAATAACGACTCTGACACCACTTCTTATGGAGATAAGACATACTCTGACCATGTGGTGGTAGCAACGCCTCAAGAAGAACAAGAGGTAGACATAGAAGCCTCGGACGATTCTAACTACTCAGGATGGGACGAGGCTCGTGTGTCAGAGGCCGATGCAGAGGAGATAGCTGAAGCCATCATACAGGGAGAGGTTAGCGAGCAGTACCTTAGAAAGAACTTCGGACCAGCCTACGCACGATCCAAGAGGGAGAAAGTCAAAGATATTCTCTCTCAAGGCGATCATAAAGAGTTTGATCGCGCAGAGCAAGAGATGACAGCAAAGGCTTTTGAGGCTTATCTTGCCAAGTACCCTAATGGTCAGCATGCTGCACAGGCAAAGGAGAAGATTAGAGCGCTAAGAGCCACAGCCCAAAGAGCTGCCGAAAAAGCAGTCCAAGAGCAAGAGATTGAAAATGCATGGCAACGTGTGGACAAAGCAAGTAGTAAAGAACTCAGGCAGTTCCTACGTAACTACCCTGACTCTCCTTACGACCATGAGGCTAATCAGCTGCTCCAGGAGATAAGCAACCGTAGCCGACGTGTGTACATAGATCCTACCGAAGAGGTCGAAAGGCTTGACTACACATTAGGAAGAACCTATGACGCTGAAGAGGAAATCTCTAGGTTTTATCACAGCACGGAGCTGACTCCTGAGGATATCCTACACGAGATCGCTAAGGATCCTAATATCCTTCACGCCAGGAGCGTCAAGTACTTGTTAGAGTACGGCGGTATCTCCGTCGAGGACCTCTTAGAGTGTGGCCTCAGCGAAGAGGTCGTACATTATGTCGGTCGATCTTCAGAAAGCGAGCTAGGAGCTGTCTCGATAAAGGCATTAAATGAAGAGTCCCTTCTAGCAGTAGATAGACCCTGCAAAGAGATCTATATATGGGGAGTCCCATCTTCGGGCAAAACGTGCGCCATCGGTGCTATCCTCCACACCTTATTTAGAACGACAGGAGACTACTCCGCTGAGCTCATTGTGAATAAAAGAAACAAGCGTGGCTACGACTATGCCTCACAGCTACGCAATGCGTTCAACCCTCAGACGAATAGTAGGTATAACCTCGTTCGGCTCGTCAACAGTACAGATCTCAATCAGTTTTACAAGATTGAGTTTGACATCACCGAGCGGACTGGACGAAAGTCCAAGCTAATCTACCCATACACTCTGATGGATATGGCAGGAGAGCTTATGGCAGCCATCCATCGCAACTCCACGGGTCATACCAGTCCTGAAGATGACGTAATGCTGGCAAAGCTTGACTGGATGCTGGGAGCTGGGAGTAATAGCCAGAGAGGCAATCGTCGTATCCACATCTTTTGTCTCGAGTATGGAGGTGAAAACAAGAGGATCTCCAAAGATGACCCGACTGATGTGCAGACTTACCTAGAGTCTGTGGGCAACTACTTGCGTCAAAAGAACTACCTGCGCAACGACACCGACGCTCTCTATGTACTCCTTACCAAGGTAGATCTCAATAAGGAGAATGTGAATCTAGGTACTTACCTCAAGGAGCACTATAGTAACTTTATAAACTTCCTCAAGGGGCAGTGCGAAGACTACGAAATCAATGAAGGTAGGGTGATATGTCAGCCCTTCTCGCTTGGAGAGGTTTCTCTCAAGAGTCTCTGCAAGCTAGACACACACTTCGCTCAGGACTTCATTCAGAAGATCCTCATTGAGCAGGGACAAAGCTTTGCTGAGGGAGGTTTTATCAATCGCATTAAGAGGGCTCTCAATAGCTGATAGACGCCCAGTTATATCACTACAATCAAGAAATAGCACCCTACTATGGCAAACAAAACAGGACTAACGAGAACCGACGATACCCTCGAACTCTTCTATCAGTATAGTCTCAACGGACTACAAGAACCCGTTGCTACTGACGAAGAACTCAAGGCGAAGATGCGAGGAGATCTGAGAGAATCCATAAGTGCTGGAGTCTCCACACAGACAGGACTCTACCTCTTAGAGTGCTTTGGCAGTGCTGGATATGCACTATCCTATATTCGCTCTGGTCAAGACCGAGGAGACTTCTCAATCCTTAGAGCATGGATCCCTACCATCTTTCAATACGATGCCAAGAATCTACTCTCTTTCCTAAAGGAAACACTAGACACCCTTGATCGACTCGCTTACGAACCGACTGCAGAGCTACAGAAGGCTATGGATGAGTGCGCAAATAAATTTCAATATAAGAGCGATAAAACGACACGTAAACTATTCTCCCAGATAGAGACGGAGCCGAGAGGTAGCAATGCCCCCTACGCTTGGTGCTGGCTCAAAGAGAAGAGCATCGAGGAGGTGATCACACACTACATACCTCAGAGTAACTTTGGATCCTACCGAGGCATCTTCTTTGTAGATACTCAGAGTGCCACGCAAGAGTTCTCCCCTGGCCTTGCTGTTATCAAGGAGGGTGACCTCAAGCCAGTCTTCACCATCTCTACTCTATCTCCTAGACTCACTCCTGAGATCGCACAGTATGGCATCAAGCCAGAGGATTTCAATCTGAGCCGCCTCATCATAGACTCGACCTCTATCAATCTATCAGACAAGGGAGCCGAGCAGTTTGAGTGCTGGGAGGGTGCAGAGGTCGAGGCAAGCTGGCAATTCAACAGCGAAGGCTTCGTACCCATAGTAAAGCGTGCTAAGATCCAGTCAGAGCAAGATATAGAAAAGCTCATCTTGATACAAGCTAGAGATGTCAGAAGACGATTCAGCCGAGAGGAGTTCCGTATAGTAGATAAGACCACAAACTACGACCAAACTGAAAACTTCAAGCCACAACCTTTTAAGCGGGGGCTACTACAAGGCGGGGATATTTTCTCTAAGGAATTCTCCCTTGTAGACTTCAAAGATGGGCCTCTATCCATCAGCTTCAAGACCTACTCGCCAAAGCGCTTCAAGCCAGACTCCATTGATTTGGAGATCAAGATAGATCATTTTCTCAGGCGAAGCCCTATCACTGCGCCTGTTATGGAGTTGAGACTATCTAAGATCCGACTTGAAGTAGATGTTCATACACCTATTAAGAAGTATTCATCAGACGCACAGGTTCAGGACGAACTGACAAAGCAACTAGAAGGTCTGCGAAAAGACTCTTTTGACATCAAAGTAACTTCTTCCTCTATCTACCCTACAAGCAATACAGCAAGAGTTACCTCAAGCACTCCTCAGGAACCTCGAACTTCGGGTAAGTGGCCTGACGACTTCCCCACAAGCAAAGATCCAAAAGCTACTCCAAACGATCCTCTGAAACCTCAAGTTTCTGATATCGATCCCAGTAGCGTTGATAATCTAGAGGAGCGTTCCAAAGAGAAGAAGAGAGGTGTCATGAAGTGGGTCAATATGAAGTGGGTCAATCTAGTCTCTTATATCGGAGCCGTGCTCTTTTTCATTGGTCTAGTGCTAGTTCTTATTGGGGTCATAACCCTCCAGTGGAGGCCAAAGAGCAACGCAGACAAAGAAGAGCAGGCTACACAAATTGATAGCATCATTACGACTGTAGACTCTCTCCAAAATGATCTGCAAAGCTTCTCTACAGAGTTGCTCAAAGCAGACTCCCTCGTGAAAGCCTCCTCAGACTCTATCCGACAAGCGGAGTGGCTGGATAAGGTAAGCTCATCACAAGACCTCTTCTCTGGATTAGATCGTCAATTGAGTAATCTCAACAGCAGACTAGATGACATTAAGACCGGCACAAAGGCTCCCTCTACACTCCAATTCTATAGCGATAGCCTCTCTAAGTCTCAAGATTCGCTACGTACGCTACTTGACGACTTGAAGGGTATTCAGTCTAGTGTAAATCGCAAAGATAGCTCTCGGCTCACCGATGATCTTCAGAAGATACTTGATAGTCTAAGCTCTCTGCAGGAAGACCTAGACCAGCTTAGCACAAAGCCTTCCGTCACTCCTGCTCTCCAGCAAGCCGATAGGGAGGAGTCTGGTAAGAAGATCCTGGACTGGTTCAAGTGGGGCGGACTAGCTCTCATCGTGATACTGGTCATCGTTTTACTGGTCATCGTTTTTGCAGTCTTTATGTCTCTACGAAAAAAAGACAAGAAGACAGACAGCGTCGCCCCCCCCTCTAGCGACAAAGAGGCAGGCAAGAGTAGCGACAAAAACGCCAGCAAGCGCAGCAACAAAGACGCAAGCAAGCGCAGCAACAAAGACGCAGACAAGCGTAGCGACAAAGCTTCCAACGGAAATAACACCAAACAGAGAAAATCAATTTCCCAAAGCAAACAAGACAGAAGATGAATACAATACCCAAAGTACTACTCATCGTCCTCCTCCCCATTCTTTTAGTTGGAGTAGTTTGGTTTTACTACTCCGATACTGAGGCGAAGCTACCAGCACTCGATGAGTCTATTGCGTCCAGCTATAATAGCTATATGCCCGATGCTGACAAGCTCTTTGACAAGAGTGCCGTTGAGGAGCTGAGCGATGACAACCTGCTCGACACACTCCGTCGCTACATCAATAGGGTGGAGATCTTTAGTGGAGAGGATAAAATTAGCCAAGAGAAAGCCACTACGCAGTACCAGCAGCTCATTGACGCTTACTCGTCTATCTTTATCGACCGGACAGAGAGCTACCTCTCCTCCCCGCAAGAGTCGTGGCCGGCAGCTAAGCTACGAGGCTTCAAGAGTGGTATCAGCGAGATAGAGCGACTGACCAATAGCTATGACGTGAGCAATAGCTACAGCAGTCAGTGCAACAAGATACTCACCACGCTATCACTCTACTACCGTGGCTGGGGGGTTATCAAACACCCTAAATATAAGGGACTCTCTAATCTTCAAAACAACCGAACCACCATCAGAGAGTGCCAAGCTAACGAATACATCAAAAACAATCGCAGTTTCAATGCGCAACTCGCAGATGCACCCAGCAAGCTGAAAGATAGTCACTCCAAGTATGTGGAGAGTAAGTGTGAGGAACTACTGGATCAAATGGAAAACCCTTATATGGAGAACATCTATCAGTACAATCGAATAGAAAAGAGTGCCGCTGTGGTCGATAGAAACCGTGCACTCAAAGATCAAATCGACCAGCTCCTCTCAGACTATAGATCTGCATGGGGTACAGAGCACAGTGAGTACGACCACTACAACTCTATAGACAAAGATTTGTATACCAGATAACCTCTTTGGACCTTTCCTCCCGAGACAACTATCCTCAGACTAGTGAGATGCCCAGGATCGAAGAGTAGTACCAACCTTACGAGACCTTAAGAAAAAGAGCTACCTTTACGGAACAAGACAAATACATTTTTCCTTTTTAGCTACAAAAGAGTCCTCCTTTGACTGACTCGCTCTTTGGGTAGGATCAAAAGCTACTATTGTACAAGGAGCTGTCCCCAAAAAGGAGTTAAGCCAAGTAGATCTTATACTCAAGCAACTATGACTAGACGAAAGAAAGTGACGCTGCTGGTCATCGGGGCTATTGCTCTGGTGATGCTGCTCTGCGGACTCTGGCTATGGCGCTCTATGCGCACGAGCAATCCGTGGGGCGCTCAGACGATTGGCGACATAGCCGCACCCGCAGGCTACACCCGTGTGGAGGCTCCCGCGGGGAGCTACACGGCTTATCTACGGGCCCTACCCTTGAAGCCGCGCGGTGCTAGGGTGCAGCTCTACACGGGGGGCGATGCGCGCTTGCAGTTTCTCTCCACGGCGGTAATCGACCAGGATATCCTCAGCAACGATGAGCAGTGTGCTGATGTGGCCATGCGACTTCGCGCTGAGTACCTTTGGCAGAAGAGGCGCTACCGAGAGATTAGCTTTCGCAATGTTCATGGCAAGACGATGCGCTACTCTGGCGGAGCGTCTCGTAGCGCCTTCGAGCGTTATATGCGAGGCGTCTATGGTGCTTGCAGTACCTTCTCTCTATACCAGGAGACCAAGCCCCGTGCTATCCAAGATGTGATGCCAGGCGATGTGCTCGTCTACCCAGCACGTGCAGGGCGCAAGTACGGTCATGCCATTATGGTGGTCGATGTGGCGCGGAGCAGATCTGGCAAGGTGGCGATCATGTGCCTCGAGGGCAATACCCCTGCTCGTGAGAAGCACCTCGTGCGCAATCTCAATCCACTGCGCAACCCGTGGTTTATACTCAGCGAGGGAGACGAGGCGATACAGATCTCGGTCTTCCGCTTTAACAAAGACGAGCTCAGACACTACTAACCCACTCTGACACGCATGACTAGTTACATCTTTCAGACTATCTAAACCCTAATCATAGTATGATAAAACGAACCTCTATTCTCCTCTGCGGGCTATTATGCCTGATGATACCTCTGTCGGCTCAAGTGATTGACTTCGAGAGCAAAGACGCTATAGAAATGGAAGCGCTAGAGCAGTTACTTGACTTTTCGGGACCTAATCTACAAGCAGCTTTGGAAGCTCATGTACCAGATCACGATGAGCAAATGACGCTACTCACCGACCTTCAGAAGGTGGTCAAGGCCGATCCCAACAACGGCACGGCTTGGCTCTATATAGCTAGCATCTATCGTATGAATAGAGAACCGATTATCGCTCTAGATGCGGCTACAAAAGCTATTAACCTCCTCAAGAGAAATCCTCTCCGTAGTGTCTCAGCCTATTGGGTTCGCTCTGATATCCACCTAGATCTCGGAGATGTGGAGCAGGCTGTGAAGGATCTAGACAGTGCGATCAGCTTCAATCTAGGAGATTCAGATCTCTACTGGAAGCGTGCCGACATTTACTTCTATTCAGGACAACAAGACTTGGCCAAAGTAGCCTACGAGCAACTTCTATCAGTAGATCCTAACTGCCCAGGCGGTTATATCGGTCTAGGAGCACTCTCGACAGACGACCAGGAGCGTCTAGACTACTTTACTAAGGCGATAAATCTAGATCCTAATCGTATGTTAGGATATTCTTATAGAGCGGCTTGCTATGCAGATATGGGCAGAGATGAGGAGGCTATAGACGATGCTATCCACGCTCTCAGCCTAGGACAGGATGAGAGCTCTATGTCTATCCTCACCTCTATGATCTCTAGAGGCGAGACCGATCTATTGATTAACAAACTCCAGGCACAGACTATCAAAGAGCCTAATGGCATTCACTGGTTCGCCCTACTAGGCAACGCATACATGTCCACTAGAGCTTATCCAGATGCGATCAAAAGCTTTCTCAATGCACAGTCGATAGATTCAAACGTGGCATCTACTCCATTCTATGTAAACAACCTCGTACGTTGCTATCGTGCTGTGGGAAACCACAAGGCTGCACTAGAGCAGGTCAACAAGATGCTCTCCCTAGAGCCAGACGATGTTGACTACACTTTCCTTAAGGCCCAGATCCTACACGAGAGCGGTAAGCCTAAGGCGGCTATTAGAGAGCTAGACAAGTGCATCGCACAGCAGCCAGCTCTATTCCAGCTGTACGCCTATAGAGCGTTGTGCCACGAGAGCCTCAAGGAGTGGGACGGAGCAATCAGAGACTATTCTAAAGCTTTGAAGTTACAGCCTACCTCATGCAACTTTGTTGCCAGAGGATACCTGTACAGCTTAAAAGGAGACAAGAGATCAGCTCAGGCTGATTACCGTAAGGCAATAGAGGTGGGAGACAACTTCTTCACAGCCTACGCATACTATGCCTTAGGACAGAAGAGAAAAGCGGAAGAGGTTATATCTAGCGCACTAAATGAGGATCCAGACGATGCGCTACTCCATATAGAGGTGGCTCGTGTCTACGCACTAATCGGTGATAAGAGCAAAGCTATTGAGTACGCACGTATAGCTCTAGAGGAGGGATACACGCCTCTCTCTAGACTGGAGCAGTATATTGCCTTTGAGGCGATACAAGACGATCCGCAGTTTCGAGCACTCATACAGCAGTATAAGAAAAGCTTCTAGCCAAAGCCCTAGACCATATACCTTATGCTACTCATATCTCTATTCCTCTGTAGCCTCTCAGCCCTCTATCCTTGCTATAGAGCCTGGGAGCGTATGAAGCGCTCCTTTAGCGAGCCTGCCTTGGCGCTCTTTATGGCGATGGTGCTCTATGCGCTCTTTCTCCTGTATGGCACCGTGTTGCGGCTCTTTGGGGGCAGTACTGTCGACGCAGCGTATAGTGGTATGGTTGCCAAGACGGGGATTGGGTTTGACCTTTTCATCTTGCTACTCACTGGGGTCACTGTAGCGCTGATCCCCGTCAATCTTCTGATGGGGCGGATCATCAGGCGGTACAGGCGCTCGGGTGTCATCATCGTAGGGGGGATCATCCTCCTTTTGGCCATCCTAAGTATCCCAGTCAGTATGATGATAGGCGATCTAGGTCAGATAGCCCCTGAGATGGCTTCGTTCGGTAGTAGCTTGGTAGGTTGCTTCTTCCTCGAGTGTTGTGGGGTGATGGCTTACTTTGCATGGTTGCTCGGCTTGACCTATCAGGAGTTTTGCGTCATCGGCAATATCTACATGCAGGGCGCCATCTGCCTACTCGCAGCTCTAGCTCCGCTCCTTCTCTGTATACGCACGAAGCAAGCCCCTTGGAAGTGGCTCCTCAGCGGAGGCAATGCGCTCCTACACCTCGTCATCATCTCACTCTTCTTCGGGCACTACTGGATGCCCTTGGAGCGTGCCTTCGACCTCTGCGTTCAAGACCTCAACCGGCTCGGCGCCCTCTTTGGTAGCTCCTATGTGATGGTCAATATCATAATCTTCGTCATACTCTTTGTGGTCGATCTCGCGCTCAACGCCCTACTCTACCTACTCCTAGCAGGCAAGCTCACCACTAGGCAAACTAGCAAAACATCCCTATGAAAAAGAAGATCCTCACGGCCCTGCTCCTCTTGCTCCTCGTCCTGTCAGCGACTTGGTTCTATAAGCTGCTCTTCCTATGGCTCGCACTACTCCTCTGGCGCAAAGAGCTCCTGAGCAAGATCCCCTACCGTCATGCTAACC
>CABQOJ010000004.1 GCA_902465775.1 uncultured Porphyromonas sp.
TGGCTACAATTATTTTTTGCGAGAAAAAAGTGTAGCCAGATTGTAGCCATTGGAGAGTATTTTGGGCGTTTCGGCTATCTCTGTAACTACTCTGAAGAGGTAGAGGCTTATAAAACAAAAGTATCGTAACTCGTTGGAATTACGATACTTATACTTTTTCGGTAGTGCTCTCTGGCGGTGCTGCCAGAGTACTTAAAGCGGAGAGAGAGGGATTCGAACCCCCGGACCCGTGAAGGTCAACGGTTTTCAAGACCGCCGCGATCGACCACTCTGCCACCTCTCCTTGCTTGCCGACTGAAGGAATATCCCCCGTCTGTAAGCATGCATCTCAATCAATGCGCCTGCAAAGATACTACATTTTCCCTAATAAACAAGCCCCCTGGCGTCAGCGCTGCCTCGCTAAAGAGATGGAGGCTATGGGATCCTAGATAGCTGCTAGACCAGAGAAGCCCATGAAGGCCATCGCTAGGATGCCAGCGGTGATGAGGGCGATGGGGGTACCTTTCATAGCTCGTGGCGTACTACCCGTCTTGGCTAGCTGCTCGCGGATACCAGCGAAGATGACCATGGCGAGGAGGAAGCCGATACCGATGGAGACGGCATAGACGAGTGACTCAGCATAGGTGAACTCCTTCTGGATGACGAGGATAGCGACACCGAGTACACAGCAGTTTGTCGTGATCAGCGGGAGGAAGACTCCGAGCGCCTGATAGAGCGCAGGGGAGATCTTCTTGATGATCATCTCGATCATCTGCACGAGTGTAGCGATGACGAGAATGAAGGCGATGGTCTGCAGGAATTCGAGTCCCAGGGGAACTAATATATAGGTCTGTACGAGCCAGGTAACCATCGTCGCTAGGAGCAAGACGAAGGTGACGGCGGCGCCCATGCCTGTGGCGGTGGAGACCTTCTTAGATACGCCTAAGAAGGGGCAGATGCCGAGGAACTGGGAGAGGACTACGTTGTTGACAAAGACCGCAACGATGAATATGATAATAAATTCCATAGTAGTAAGTGTCTGTGTGATGAGCTGTGGCTAGGGACTAGCCGTTACGTCTCATGGGTTTGACCTATTGCTTCTTGGTGATAGCGTGATAGATGCCGATGAGTAGTCCTAGAGCGATGAAGGCTCCTGGAGGCAATACGAAGAGTAGTGCTGAGAAATCATTGGGATAGGCCGTCATGCCAAAGAATGAACCGCCTCCGAGCATCTCACGTACGGTGCCTAGGAGGGTTAGTCCGATGGTGAAGCCTAGTCCGATACCGATACCATCGAAGAGGGATATGCCGACGCTACTCTTGGAGGCGGTCGACTCGGCACGTCCGAGGACGATACAGTTGACCACGATGAGCGGGATGAAGATACCTAAGCTCTGATCGAGTGCTGGCATGTATGCCTTGATGACCATCTGCAGTACGGTGACGAAGCCTGCGATGACGACGATAAAGGCTGGGATACGTACGGCATCAGGTATGAGTCGCTTCAGGAGGGAGATCATCACGTTGGAGCAGATGAGCACGAAGGTGGTGGCTAGTCCCATGCTGAGTCCATTGATGGCTGACGTGGTGGTCGCCAAGGTAGGACACATACCGAGGAGAAGCACGAAGGTGGGGTTCTCCGTAATGATACCATTGGTAATTGTCTTGATATACTTATTCATGGTCGTGCATTACTTAGTTGATTCGTTGGCATTAGCCTTAAAGATGCGCTGCGCACGGGCGATGCCCTGGAGGATAGCTCGCGAAGAGACCGTAGATCCTGAGACTGCGTCTATAGAGCCGCCGTCCTTGCGAAGCTTGAGACTAGAGGGTGTGACCTTCTTGCCGATGAGGGACTTCTTTGAGGGCTTGACGGTGGCGGGGTCTTGGTTGCCTCCATAGTTATTACTGATGGAGATGAGCTTGCCCTTGGCATTGACATCAGCGATGGCAAAGGCTGTGAGTGTACCACTATTGTCAAAGCAGACGAGCATCGGGAGGCAACGCCCCTCGTAGTCATCGCCACTGGTGGTGACGACGAGCAAGCCTGCCGTCTTGCTCATATCGTTGGTGCCGTAGCTCTGAGTTAGCCAGGGAGTGCCGTCGTCAGCGGTGCCGGTCCTCTCTTTGTCCACCAGACGGTAGGCGGGAAGTAGCGTATTGAAGAGGCTGTCGATGACCTCTCGCTCGGGGAGCTCACAGTTGCTCACAGTGGGCTGAGCCGTGGGGCCACCCTCGCCGATGACGCTCTGATAGACTCGGTAAGCTCGCTCGAGGGCATCGATGAAGGCTCTACTGGAGATGGTCGCTGCGGTGATGGCGTCGACCTTACCTCCATCCTTGGAGACCTTGAGTGGCGAAGCTTGGCTCATATCAAGCCCGCGAACGTCACGGATGAGGTCAGCATTGGGTGCGGGAGAGGTGAACCACTCCTGTATCTTAGCACCTAGTCCGGGGGTCTCCTCGTGCTTGAGCACCTTGAAGCCGACGATCTGGCTCTGCATATCAAAGCCCACCATAATATCTATGTGACCAGCGAAGCCCGCATCGGTATAGGTTTCGATGGCGTAGCCGACGGGTTGGCCACCCTGCGTGGCGGGGTAGACGGTAATGGGGCGAGGCTCGTTCTCAAGCGTGACGGTGTCTCGCTCTTCGTAAGGGTTATTGTCAAAGGCAGGGACGATCTCTTTGATCGCCTCGACCTTAGCTTTCGTCTCGGCCTGTGCGATGGTATCTTTGGTCGCCACATTGACCAAAGCTAAGATACCAGCGATGATCAGACAGATGATCCCGAGTGAGAGGATCATGTTGGGGAGTGTAGAGGGTAGCTTCTTCATCTTTTAGCCTCCTTTCTAGGTTTGACCACATGACCGAAGTGACGTGGCTTGATGTAGGTGTTGAGTAGTGGGGTGAGCGCATTCATGATGAGGATGGCAAAGGACATACCCTCAGGGTAAGAGCCCCACAAGCGAATGATGACGGTGAGCAGTCCGATCATACAGCCGTAGATGAGCTGCGCACGGTGCGAGATGGGCGAGGTGACGTAGTCGGTCGCCATAAAGACTGCACCAAAGAGTAGACCACCAGTCAGTAGGTGGAAGAAGGGACTGGCGTACATCGCTGGGTTGTAGAGATGCATGATGCCACTCAGGACGAAAGCGGAGACGATGATAGCCACGGGCGTGTGCCAGGTGATGATGCGTCGGATGAGCAAATAGGCTAAGCCGATGAGGATGGCGATGGCACTCACCTCTCCCATGGAGGAGAAGTTGAAGCCGACGAGGAGCTGCAGCGAGTCGGGGAGCTTGTCGATAGCTCCTGACTTGAGGATGCCTAGAGGTGTCGCTCCCGTGACGGCATCGGTAGCTTGCTCGGCAAGGCGAGCAGGGAGCTTCCAGGTGGTCATCTGCGCAGGATAGGAGATAAGGAGGAAGACACGCCCGACGAGTGCGGGGTTGAATATGTTGTTGCCCAGACCTCCGAAGGCCATCTTGCCAATGCCGATAGCGACGACGCCACCCATCAGGACGAGCCACCAGGGGAGCGAGGCGGGGAGGTTGAAGGCTAGGATGACCCCCGTCAGCAGTGCCGAGCCGTCCAGCAGACGACAGGGGCGGTGCAGGAAGAATCGGGTGATGACCCACTCCGTGAGCATACAGGAGGCTACAGAGATGGCGGTGATCAGTAGAGCGTCTGTCCTAAACTGGTAGAGCATGACAAGGAATGCTGGTATCAAAGCAATCAGCACCCCATACATATTCTTGCTAATGGTGTCACCGCTATGGATATGCGGTGAGGGTGATACGATGACTTGTTGTGCCATAAGCTATATATCGTAGTCGATGATGAGGATCGGTGATCTATCTCAGTGTGTATTACTTCTTGCGGGCTCGCATGATGCCCATGACGGTCTGCTTGCCCACACGTATGTAGTCAAGGAGCGGACGACCTGCTGGGCAGGTATAGCTACATGAGCCACACTCGATGCAGTCAACGATGTAGTTGTGCTCGGAGGTCTCCCAGTCCTTGTAGATGGTGTCACGCATGAGGAAGGCGGGGTTAAGACCCATCGGGCAGACCGACACGCACTTACCACAGCGTATGCAGTCGTGCATCTCGGGACGTGTCGACTCCTTGGCGGAGAGGATGAGTAGTCCTGACGAACCCTTCGCAACGGGTATATCGGTGCTGACGAGTGCTCGACCCATCATAGGACCACCGCCAATGATTTTGCCTGGCTCCTCGGCATAACCTCCCGCAGCGTCGATGAGCGTCTGCATAGAGGTACCGATACGTGCCTTGAAGTTGGAGGGATGCGTGATAGCTCGTCCCGTGACGGTGATGATACGCTCGATGAGAGGCTTGTGCTTCATGACCGCCTCGTAGATGGCAAAGGTCGTTCCGACATTCTGCACGATCGCTCCTGTGGAGATAGGCAGTGCGCCTGAGGCGACCTGCTTGCGAATGAGTGCGTCGATGAGTTGCTTCTCACCACCTTGCGGGTAACGCTTCTTGAGCGGTACGACGGTGATGCTCTGTCCCTCGGGCAGGAATTCCTTAGCTCGCTCCGCAGCGTCACGCATGATGCGGATAGCGTCTGGCTTATTGACCTCAATGCCGATGAGCGTGCGGGGAGCGTTGGCAGCCTTCATGATGATGGCGCAGCCGACCATGATCTCCATCGCCTTGACACGCATGAGCGCATCGTCGCTAGTCAGATAAGGCTCACACTCGACGGCGTTGATGATGACGTAGTCAGCGCTTTGACCAGGAGGAGGCGAGAGCTTGACATGCGTTGGGAAGGTCGCGCCGCCCATACCGACGATACCCATCTCAGCGATGCGATCGATGATCTGCTTGGCGTCTAGGTCGGTCTCAGTGATGAGCGTATCGGTCTGGTCGATGTACTCCTCCCATTCGTCGCCCTCGACCTTGATAAAGATGGCGGGCTTCTTAAAGCCACTGGCATCCGTAATCTGGTCCACCTTGGTGACCGTACCAGAGACGGAAGAGTGAATGTTTGCCGAGACAAAGCCTCCTGCCTTGCCTAGGAGCGTACCCACACGCACCTTGTCGCCCTTGTTGACGACCGCAGTAGCAGGCGCTCCGATATGCTGTGCTAATGTGATGACCACCTCATCTGGAGGAGCGACCACGGTGATAGGTACCCCTGCGCTGATCTTATGGTCGTGGGGATGGATGCCCCCTATTCTAAATGTCTTTGCCATAGCTTCGTATTAATCTTTCTGAGGTACAGATGCTGTCGAAGAGGTCTCAGCTGCGGGTGCTGCAGGTGCTGCGGGCTCAGCCTTAGTGGGCTCAGCCTTAGCAGGTTCAGCCTTAGCCGGCGCTGGCTTTTCGGCCGGCGTTGGCTTTGCAGCTGGTTCCTTGCGTGGCGGGAGGTTGACCTCGTGGATAGCTCCCGTCGGGCACTCGGGCGCACACTTGCGACAGAGACGACACTTCTGATGGTCTATGTAAGCCAAGTTATTCTCAAACGTGATCGCCTCAAACGGGCAGACCTTAAAGCACTTGCTACATCCGATACAAGCATTCGCACAAGCCTTACGAGCCACGCCGCCCTTGTCCTTGTTGACACAGCTGACGTAGAGGCGGCGACCCTTGGGCCCCTTCTTGCGAAGCTCAATGATCATCTTCGGGCAAGCCTTGACGCAAGCTCCGCAGGCGGTACACTTATCCTCGTCCACCTCTGGGAGCCCCGTCTCGGGATTCATATGGATCGCATCAAAGTCGCACACAGCGACGCAGTCGCCATTGCCCAGACAGCCGTAGCTACAGCCGGTCTCGCCACTGTAAAGCGTCGACTCGATCTTACAGCTGCGAGCTCCTATATAAGTATTCGTCCGAGGACGCGCCTCGCAGGTACCATTACAGCGTACGACCGCCACGAGTGGATCGCTCTTAGCGACGCTCTGACCGAGTATCTCTGCGACCTTCGTCATGACCGGCTCTCCGCCCACGGGGCACCAGAGACCTTCCAGCGTGGAAGCCTCGCAGCAAGCCTTCGCAAAGCTCGCACAGCCCGGGTGGCCGCAGCCACCGCAGTTCGCCTGTGGTAGGACCTCAGCGACCTCGCCGATGCGGGGGTCTTCTTTTACTTCAAACTTCTTGGAGGTGATAAAGAGTAGGATGGCACTCAAGAGCGCTATCACTACGAGGACAAGTATGGTGGATAGTATTGCCATAGAAGTGTGTATGAACTTACTTTTTTCGCACGGTAAAGGTGAAAGTGCGCTCAAACCGGTCACGTAAGAGCCATAGCAGGAGCATATAGGCAGCGGCTACACCTAAGGCGATCAATATCTGAGCCAGCGTACCTACCTCTAGGTAGCTGAGGAGGATAGTTACAGCGATGATGAGTAGCGTAGGGACAACCATCGTGAGGAGTACTGCACGCATGCCCAGCGAGCTCTGCATCTCTAGAGAGACTTGGTCACCGAGAGCTATATCGCCAGGAAGCTGCGAGCGGTCGAGCGTGATCGTCTCCAGACGACTCTCCGAAGCGTGGCAATGCCCCGCCACCTCGCAGTTACTGCACGCCGATGGGCGTAGTACTGTGAGACACACCTCTCCGCCATTGATGGCTGTTATGGTGGCACTTCGCTCTATACACTCAGATTGCATGGACACTATAATTACATTGCAACAACCTCCGCGTTCGCAAAGGTAGCAATAAATAATTAGTCTTAGTTCGGTATCGGGGTATGAATTTCTCCAAAGCCCCCTCCTTAGCGAGTGTCTCGCGCTCGTTCTCAGGAAGTTTTACCTCCCTTCGCAAAAGGTTGTGATAGCCTCCAGGAGCTTTGCATTGTCTACCGCATCACGAGCGGTGATACGGATCATCTCGCCCTTGACTCCTCGCTGCGTGGTCGCATCGTAGACCGCAATGTTGTGCTCCTCCAGCAGATACTTGATGAGCTCAGCAGCCGTAGCGCAGTGTATCTGCACGAGGAAGAATGGCGCATCGCTCGGCATCACCTCGATACCATCTATCTGGCGCAGCTTAGTCTCCAGCTCGAGCGCGTTGCGCTGCCACTTGCGTATCGGAAGGGTAAACTGTGCGGGGTGGATCAAGATATACTTCGCCACCTCGACCGCCATCGTGCTGACCGACCACGGGTCGATCACCTTCTGGATCTCCTTGACGACCTTCTTGTCGGCCGTTATATAGCCGATGCGCAGACCAGGCAGGCCGTACGTCTGTGTGAACGAACTGACGAAGATAATGTTGGGGTGGCTCTTCACATCGCTCAGCGTAAGCGTCGACTGCGTCGTAAAGGTCGCATAGGACTGGTCCACGATGAAGGAGACCTGTGGGTGTGCCTTGATAAGCTCCAGCAGCTCAGCCCGTGAGCGAAAGCGTCCCGTCGAGCTATTGGGCGAGCAAATCCAGCAAAACTCCTCTCCCTCGAGCTTGATCTCCTGCGTCTCCACATCCTCAGGAATATAGGTCAGCTGCCAGCCATAGCGCTTGGCCGCTAGCTCATAGTGCTGATACGAAGGCACCAAGATAGCGCCACGCCGCCCCGCAAAAGCCTCCGCAATCGTGTAGAAGCCAGCCGTACGACCTGGTGTGATGACTATATTGTCCGCATGTAGCTCATTACGCTTGGCGATCATCGTGCGAAGCGTCTTGTAGTCAGGCTCAGGATAGTAGCGCATCATCTCGACCATCTGGTCATTGAGGTGCTCAGCAAGCTTCGTCAGCTCGGGGGCAAACCATGAGGCGGTGTCAAACTGTAAGGGTGGACAGACCGTATTTGTCGTCTGGGTGGGATTCTTCTTGATCATACTACGCTTGTTTAGACAGCTGTGAATGTTATTTCTTAGATACTTTGTTCTGTAGGTACTTAGCAAAAGAGACTAGCTCTGGCGTATGCAGCGCCTCGTAGAGCTCCTCCTTATTATATAGTGGTCTCTCGCTCGTCTCGCCCGCATGGAGTAGGAGCTTGTAGCAGAGGACACGCAGACAGCGATCCTGGATCGTCTCCGCCGAGAGCGTGCCCGCACGATAAGCCGAGAGTAGCTCCTGGTAGCTTGCTAGCGGATCTAGGGGACCTAGGAGCAGATCGTTGCCCGCTAGGATGGCAGCCACAGATATAGGCAAACCCTCCGCACGCTGCACCCCTCGCATCTCTAGACCATCAGTAAAAATGAGCCCCTTGAAGCCCAACTGCTCACGCAGTAGCCTCGTCACGACAGCGTGGCTCAGTGAAGTGGGACAAGTCACGTCAGGCTCCAGAGCTGGCACCGAGAGATGCGCTACCATGATGCCCCCGAGTCCAGCCTCTATGTAGGCGCGAAAGGGGGCTAGCTCCACCCGTTCGAGCTCCTCTAGACTACCCGACACGGTGGGGAGAGTCTTGTGCGAATCCTTGTCCGTATTGCCATGCCCCGGGAAGTGCTTAGCGACCGACAGCACCCCGCCATCCTCCAGCCCTCTCGCTAAGGCTAAGCCATGCGAAATGACAATGTCCGGCGTAGCGCCTAGGCTACGGGTACCGATGACTGGGTTCTTCGGATTATTATTGACATCCAGCACTGGCGCAAAGCTCACGTGAATGCCCATCACACGGCACTGCTGCGCCATATGTTGTCCGAGCGTGTACATTTCCTCAGGCGTGCAGTGGTCTGCCAGGAACTTCATACGCGGATAGCGTATAGTCCCCTGCAGACGCATCGCCAGCCCCCACTCCGCATCAGCCGTGATCAGTAGCGGGATGCGAGAGCGCTCCTGAAGAAGATGCGTAAGCCGATATTGATCGTAAGGCTCCCCCTTGCGAAAGAGGATACCCCCAGGATGAATCTGGTCTATGAGCCGCAGATAGCGCTCACGCGAAGCCGAATCATAGCGAGGCTCCCAGATCGGGATGATCAGTTGACCGATCTGCTCCTCGATGGTGAGCGTGCTAAGCCAGTCACTAGCCGCACGAACGAGCGAGTCCGAGGCACGCTCGCTCATCGGCACAAGGTGCGTAGGCAACTGCTGTGCTGTGGTACTCCCACCAGCACAACTAACCAGCAAGCCCAGCGACATACCGACCATGGCAAGGCATCTCATCAGCCCCCTGCCTTGTAACTCTTCGCTGAGCGAAACGAACCAACGCTCTAACCGCTTCGTATACTTCATACTGCAAAGATAAGCTTATCTGCGCAAAGGCACACATATTTGGTTAGAGGTTAGGGGCTAGAGATTAGAAGTTAGAGGTTAGAGGGTCCACTAGTGGCACTAGTGTCACTAGCTAGCTGTCAGCCGCTAATCGCCAAGGACTACCTCTACTCTCGAGAAAACCTCTGATTTCTTCGGAGGAGTTTTTGATTCTCCACCGAGGAACGAATCATTTCTTCGGAAGAACGAAATGAAACTTCGGAGGAATGAAATGAAACTTCGGAGGAATTGGTCGGTTCCTCCGCTGGAACTGGCGAGTTCCTCGGTTGGAACCAGAAAGTTCCAAGGGGGAAACTGTTTTTGGAACTCATATATACCTCGCAGACAGGTCGATGCGAGTGAAGCAATCAACGCTGTCTGCTTAGGTGTCGTCTCGGATAGAGCCTATCTCACGAGTACCTTGTGCGCCTTCCCGTCTATGGATACGATGTAGGTAGCGTTGGAGAGGTCTCGGATCGTGGTAGCTCGGAGTGGCTCCGTGACGAGGCTAGCGATCACATTGCCAGCGGGATCGTAGACGATGAGGTGGGACTCTTGTGGGGTAGTCACCTCAATGGTGTGCGGCGCTGTCGTGATGCGATAGGAGGTCTCGTCGATGGGTTCGATGCTGTTGGGACAGCCAGAGCCGTCGCCTGTTACATCGACTTTCCAGCCTTTTTGCGTGGCTAGGTCGGTCTTGGCGGTCGCCACCTCGGGATTGCCTGCGATGCGGAGCTCTCCACCGATTACCTTAGGCAATAACTCGAAGAGCTGATTCATATCGCAGGGCTTGATGGCGCACTTGTCTACCGCTAGGTAGTTTAGCTTGTTGCAACTGCCTAGCGTTAGGCTCTGGAGCGGGTTCTGAGTCAGCTGCACTTTGGTCAGGCTGGGCGACTCGGGGATCTCCAGTCTGGTGAAGCCGCACTCCATCGCTGAGAATTGTTGTAGTGCCGAGTTTGGCGCGAAGGTTATCTGCGTGAGATTCGGATTGACGGAGCAGAAGAGGCGGTTGAGCTTCGCACACTTAGAGACATCTAGCTGGGTCAAGAGATTGGATCCACAAGCAAATCCCTTCAAGCTCTCGCAAGCATCAAGGCTTAGCTTTTTGATCTGGTTATTGGCACAGCTAAACTCTTCGAGCTTCTTGCAGTTTGACAGGTCAAGCTCCTGAATGCGATTAGTATGACACATGATAAGCGTCGCCCTAGAGAGCTTCGAGAGGTCGAGCTGCTCGATGTTATTGGCACTACACTCTAGCTCTTCGATGAGCTTGCAGTGAGAGATGTCTAGGCGATCAATCTTATTTTCGTAGCAGTAGAGATACTGCAGGAAGTTGAGCCCAGTGAGGTCTAGCACCTTGATCTGATTCTTGCCACAGCTTAGGTCTGCTAGGTAGAGGCTACCACTAACGTTGATGGAGGTGATAGCGTTTTCGTGGCAGTAGAGGGTGGCTAGGTCAGGATTGTTTGAAGCATCGATAGCAGTGATGGCCTCCCCGTTCTTACTACAGCTGAAGTCGACCACTTTGCTGTGTAGACGCACTGTGCTACCTGGGCATGCGATGTGAAACTCTGAGGGCTTGTCGTAGTCGGAGCTGATGAGCATCTTCTGAAAGATGCCTGGAGTCGCTTCTATCCAGACGTAGGAGTTAGGCTCGTAAACACGCATCGTCACCGTAATGTCGCTCCCGGGCTTGGTCGTTAGCGTGATGACAGGGGTACCCGCAGGGGGAGCCTCCACACCTCCCGAGGGGCAGCCTGTGTTGTCGCCCTGTACGTCTACCTTCCAGTTTCTCTGCTGAGCAAGTGTCGTGGTAGAGGTGGTGGCACCTGGATTGCTGACGATCGATAGATTGCCCTGCTCCTGAGGCGTCGGGAGAGAGCGAAAGAGGTCGTTCAGACTGCAGGCGTCCATGTTGTTTTCATCGGCAGATAGGTGGACGAGAGCTTTGCAGTCGGTCACATCTAGTGCGGTGAGCTGATTGGCGTATATGGAGAGTCTCTCCAGTGCTGCAAAGCCTGTGAGAGCGATCGAGGAGAGCTTGTTATTGCTCGCGTTGAGACTGTTGAGGAGCGTGCAACCAGCTATCTGTAGCTGAGTGATCTGATTGTCCGAGCAAGAGAGCGTGGTGAGCGTCGCGCGGGAAGCTGTGAGGTCGAGCTGGGTGAGTTTATTCTCTGAGCAGTCGACACTCGTGAGCTTAGGTGATAAATGGAGATCCAGAGCGGTCAACTGATTATCGTAAATGTCCAGGTCCTCCAGCAGAGGCAACTTGCTCAGGTCTAGGCTCTGAATCTTATTTTGGTAAGCGGAGAGGACGCTTATCTCATTGGTCGCAGGGAGTGCGATGGATGCGATCTGGTTTTCTCCAGCATAGACCGCCTGTAGCTTGAGACAGGCGGAAAGGTCTAGGGCGGTGAGAGCGTTTTGGGCGCAGTTCATCTTCTGTAGCTTTACCGCACTTGAGAGGGCTAAGGAGGAGAGCTCGTTCTTAAAGCAGGAGAGCTCCTCAAGGGCTGCACAGCCCGACAGATCGAGTGACGTAAGCGCATTCGTGGCGCAGCTCAGGAGACGAAGCTTCGTGCACCCCTTGACGGACAGCGTGGTGAGCGCATTATCGTTGCAGTAGAGCTGCTCGAGAGAAGTAAAGTTCGTTGCGTCTAGTCCTGTGATGACCGCTCCATTGGCAGGGCAGCCGAAGATATGGAAGGCGCCATAGATCTTCACTCGCCCAGAGCTGGAGGAGTACTTAAAGACTGTCGGCACGGTAGGATTGTCACCAATAGAGAGCGGCGTAAACTGCCCATCTTGTAACTCTATCCAAGCTTGTCGTGCGTCAGATCTCGCTATGAGACCAAACTGAAACTCTTCGCCAGGCTGTACCTCTAGCGTGATATGCTTCGTTCCCGTCGGGGGAACACTCTGCCCCCACATCATGGATGTGGCGAGCAGAGTGAGTATGAGTAGGAGAGCTTTCTTTGTCATGGCTTCGTCTATTGATTATACTGATAGATCTAGCGTACGAGGAGGGACGCCGTGGCGTAGCTCCCGTCCGCTCTATTGAGCAGTACGACATACTTGCCAGTCGCTAGGGAGAGCGCCAGTGAAGTTGCTCCAGAAGGCTCGAGACGAGCAACGACAGCGCCCGAGAGGTCCACGATCATGAGCGACGTGACGGAGAGCGCACTCTCTAGGTGAAGCTGCTGCGCCTCGCTGTCGTAGTAGACGCGTAGGTCGTCTGCGATGGAGGCGGGCGTGTTGATGCCGTTGAAGTAACCGTCGACCGTTAGTTCCCAAAAGCCTGATCGGAGTGTCGGCTGCAGGTCGTCAGACTCCACCCCTTCGCCATCGTCGGCCCGTAGCGCCGAGCGTGGCTGTGTGCTACCCATCTTACCACTCGTGATGAGGCATACGTAGCGGCAAGCGTCCTCTTTGGAGACCCCTTGGAGCGTTAGCTTAGCCTCATTAGCGTTGGGGACAGGCTGTAGTGTGGTCATATTGTACCACCGATAGTGTTCGTCGCCGATGAGCGAGCCGGGATAGGTCGCGTCAAAGGTAACGTTGCTACCTGACTTGACGCTCTCCTTATGAAGCTCACTGTAAGCTTGCTGCATGCCAAAGCGGAAGATGCAGTCTTTGTTTTTGATGAATCGATCCCACGCCTTAAAGTCCGCAAAGGAGAAGCGACAACTTCGTATGTCGATCATGTCTAGGTTCTTGAGCTTCTTGTAGATCGCTGGCACGCTACCTGAGAGGTTGTTGTTTCTCAGGGAAATCTTGCCCAGCGTCGTCGCACCCTGCCACGTAGCGGGGATGGCGCCTGTGAACTGGTTGTAGCCTAGATCCAAGTACCAGAGCTTCGTCGGCAGCACTTGTGGCAATGGACCCGTGAACTGGTTGTGATCGGCAAAGAAAGCTTCGCAACTCTCCATCGTGCCTAAGTCCTGTGGCAGAGGGCCTGTGAACTTATTGTTGGCACAGGAGAAGCGCTGCAGGCGAGGTAGCATCACGACGCTCTCGGGGAAGGGGCCTGTGAACTGATTGTCGTTGAGGTAGAGTCGTCCCGGCTCCGTAACGCCCATACCCAGATCTAGAGGCATCCCTAAGTTGATGAGGGAACTCAGATCTGGTATCTCACCGCTCATCTTATTATTTTGGACAGAGAGGATCTGTAGGTCGGCACACTCACTGATAGAAGCAGGTATAGAGCCCGTCAGCTGATTGAAGGAAAGCTCTAGAACCTGCAGATTGCGACAGAGACCGATCTGCTCGGGTAGCTGACCAGAGAGATTGGAGTAGGAAGCATCGATATACTCTAGCTGAGGCATCTTAGAGATGTCAGGCAGCGTGCCGGTCACCTCGGAGATCACATTGCCTTTGGCATCCTTATTATAGAAGTTTGCCAAGTGTAGGATCTTCAGATTGACCAGCTTATCTAAGTTAGGCAGCTGGCCCATCCATAGATTGGTACTGAGCGTGAGTCCCTCTAGCTTAGTCATTTCGCCAAGCGCCTCGGGAATAGGTCCCGAGAGCTTATTATTGGACAACCCCAAGAGTCGTAGCTCGGGGAATGCGGTGAAAAAGCTTTTCGGCAGTTGTCCCGTCAGTCCGACCCCGTCGAGAGCAATGCCCTGTACGTGTCCGCTTTGGATGATTACGCCAGCGTACTTCTCTGGACCTGAGGCAGCACGCCAGTTGTACCCCTCAGCCCAACCCGTGCCACCGCACTGGTCGTAGATCTCGAGGAGTGCCTTCTGCTCCGATGCAGGGATGACGCTCTGAGCTTGTAGCGAGGAGCTAGTGCTCCCCCAGCCGAAAAGGAGGAGGAGACTAGCTAGTATGATCGTATAGAGTCGTGATTGCTTAGCGTACATAGACCTTGTAGCTTGATTGATTGACCGTAACGATATAGAGACCCTCTGCGAGTGGCAGCTCATACGTGCCAGCAGGCAAGTAGTGAGAGGCTAGCTGTAGACCGCTAGGCGAGTAGATAGAGACGAGACTCTCAGCATCAGCCAGCTCAAGGTAGAGCGCACCTTCCGCTCCGTAGACTGTTGCTGTGCCGGTCTCTTCGGCAATTTGAGCGATAGATGTGATCGTCGAGTCGACCGTGTAGTGCTTGAAGTTGCTCCACGTATCGGCTGCCTGGTAAGCCTTCTGGATCTCCTCCGAAGCGACAACGATCGTTACCGTCTCGTAGTGCTCCTCGGTGAAAGCGTTCTCTGACGTGACAGGAGGCTCCTGGCGAAGCGTCGTGATCGTCTTAAGCGAATCACAAGCTAAGAAAGCCATATCCTTGATCTCGTTGACGTTTTCGCCAAGCCAGATCTGCTTGATGTGTGAGCAATTGGCAAAAGCTTCCTCGCCTATGTCCGCAACCTTCTTAGGAAAGCGAACCTCCTGCAGCGAAACACAGTCGAAGAAGCCGTAGTCTGGTATCAGCTCGATGCTATCGGGGAGGACGATTGACTCTAGCGAAGCGCAACCATGGAAGACGCTCTCGCCAAGGTTCAGAGCCGTCTGAGGTAGTGCTATACTACGCAAAGCGGAGCAGTAACTAAAGGCCTCCTCCTCAATCGTAGTCAGCCCCTCCGGTAGCACGACCTCCTCGAGGAGCATAGCTTGACTACAGCTAGAGGCAGGGATCGTCGTGAGCTGCTTCGGATAGGTCAGCTTGCGTAGCTGAGCGTAGTCCTTGAAGCTGAAGCCCTCTAGCGGATTTGCCTCAGCATCGTAAGTAACCTCGCCGAGGTCTAGCTCCTGCATACGGGGAAGCTGTGCGAGCGCCTCCAGGTCGGCACTCGTTATCGTACCCGTGAGCTTGACCGCACGGTATAGCTCGGGCGTAGTCAGTGCTGTGACGGTACCCTCTAGCGGTTTCTCGGCAGAGACCGCAGCCGTGAGTGTCAGCATCTCCGATACGTTAGCAAACTCCTTCCACTGCTTGGCAGCTGCATAAGCAGCCTTGGTTCCCTCAGGTACGATGAGCGTGAGGTCGCTCATAGCAGAGAGGTCGGCTAGGCCAGCTAGATCCTCCGCCTTGTTAGAAACGACAGGTGTCGGGTTGGTCACGATCAAGGTTTTGAGCGAATCGCAACCGCCGAAGGCCTTGTCGCTCATCTTCTTCATCGAGCGAGGTAGCGTCACCGTTTTGAGGCTCTTACAATTGGCGAAAGCGCCATATAGTATCTCCTCACACGCATCAGGTATCGTTAGTTCTGTGATCGCTGTGCGAGCGAAAGCTCCGCCCATAAGTGTCTTAAGCTTCGAGGGTAAGATAACATTAGCAAGTGCTTCGCAGCCACTGAAGGCGAACCCTCCGATCTTTGTCACACCAGCGGGGATCATGATCTTCTTCAGTGCCTTACAGTTCTTAAATGCGTTGTCACCGATGGTCTCCATAGCTACACTCTGTATACTGACACTGGTGAGCGCCTCGCAATCACTGAAGGCGTCATGCTCGATGGTGCGCATCAGGGGTGGTAGTTGTATTTCGGAGAGATTCGTGCAGCCTTCGAAAGCAAAGGCTCCAATCTTCTTAAGGAACTTCGGCATATCTAGCTCCTCGAGAGAGGTGCACCCCTTGAATGTAGCAAACGGTATCTCCTGTAGTGTCGGAGGCAGCGTCACCTCGGAGAGCGCTGCACAACCATCGAAGACAGAGCCTCCCATTGAGACGACGCTTTCGGGGAGCTCTACAGACTCCAGAGCCTTACACCTTTCAAACGTTGCTCCTGCTAGCGTGTCGATGCTCTCGGGTAGCTGGATAGCCGTTAGGCTCTCGCAGTAACCAAAAGCCATCTCGCCGAGATAGGTAAGCCCCTCGGGCAGATGTATCTCGGTCAGCTTGGTCCCGTTTTGCAGACAGCGGAGCCCTAGTCGAGTCACGCTGTTAGGGAGCGTGATAGAGGTGAGACTTTCTGCTAGTGTGCCTGCAAAGAGGAAGTAGCCTGGCATCGTACCAGGCACGGTCTGGACCTCCTCCGATGTGTTGGGGTTGCCCTTGTAGCTACCGCCAGCGACGATCTCCACGTCAGAGAGATCAAGCGTGGTGATGCCAGCTGTGTTTCTCAAGGCTCCAAAGTCGTTTGCATTGAGTGAGCCCTTAATTACGAGATTGGATAGCTCGGTTGTTTCGCTCAGCTTCTTCTGGAGCGTGCCTGGCTCTGTGACCTCGATCGTGGTCTGAGCCGATAGTGACGCTACGCCCAACCACAGGAGCAGGGAGAGCGCACAGGTTAATAATGAGTAGTAATGCTTCATATGCTATTTGGTTTGATTGATGTCGTCTAGATGTCGTTTTTTGGGAAACGATCGCCTTAACTTCAAGCTTCGTAGCGTTGGCTACCACAAAGATAACAGTTCTTCTTAAGAAAAACAAGTTGTACGAGCCGATCCGTCTGTCGTAGCCTGAGGCTTTTTCGTGGGGAATCCAAATTTCCACCAAGCTATTTTTTATTCTTCACCGAGGTACGAAAAAAAACTTCGGACTTATGAAATGGTTCTTCCGAAGTTTCATTTCATAAGTCCGAAGTTTTATTTTTCGCCTCCGTGGGGGATTTCCGTTTTCTACCGAGGTAATTGCGATTTCCTCGCGGGGATGCATTAGCTCTTGGCTAGTGTCTCTAGTGCCTCTAGTACTCCTAGTGCCACTAGTGCTTCTAGAAATCCTAGAATCTCTAACGTCTAATCTCTAACCTCTAACCTCTGGGAGATTGCGCTATTTTTGGTATCTTCGCATAGAAATAGAAATCAGCAATGGCACAGAATATAAAAGTAGGAGACACCATCCGCTACCTCAACGCATCGGGCGGTGGTGTCGTCAAGCGCATAGAGCGTGGCGTGGCATGGGTCGAGGGCCCCGACGGCTTCGAGCTACCCACACCGATACATGAGTGCGTGGTGGTAGACAGCCGGGACACCTTCGTACCAGCTTACAAACCTCCCGTACTGAAGCGACAAGAGCCAGCAGCGCAACCGTCTAAAAGCAAGGCGCCTGCTGTGACGCCCACTACCCCTGATGTAGTCGAGGAGGCCGAGCAGGACTTGAGCTTCGTGGCACCTCTCTCCAAGGGTCCCTGGTTTGACCGCTCAGGAGGCGAGCAACTGCAGGTGCATGTCGCCTATCTACCCGTATCGTACGAGCACTTCGGACAGTCGCCCTACGAGACCTATCTAATCAACGAGAGCAACTATCACCTCCTCTTCACCTACAGCACGACAACCTCAGCGGGTGGCTACAAACTTCGCTCGGCGGGTGTCCTAGAGCCGGATATGCGGGTGCTGGTTGAGGAGTTTGAGGCATCGGAGATCAACGATCATGCCGTCTCACACTTCCAGTTTATCGCCTACAAGCCCGAGCGTACCTATCGCTCCATGCCTCCCGTAGAGCGTCAGGTGCGGATGGATGTGGTCAAGCTGGCGAAGCGACACGCATTTCGTGAAAACCCCTTCTTTGATGAGGATGCGCTTGTGATTCCTGTCTTGGAGGCGTACGATGGCTCTCAGCAAGCTCCCGCAGAGGAGCCACAGCCAGCACCCAGTCGCTCGGGAGCTTTGCCACGGCGTGCGATAAAACAAACGAAGCCTGCTGTGACACCACAAAGGGTATCTCAGCAGGCTAACCAAAAGGCTTCCCAAAAACCAACTAAGCAGAGCGCTCCTCAGCCTCAGCCAGAGCGTAAGCAACCTGAAGCTACAGCGGCTCCACAATCTGCTCCCGCAGCTCCCGAACAAACCATCGAGAAGGTAGGACTGGAGGCGGAGCGAATCCTTCCAAATGCTACGGGGATGACTCCGCACGAGGTGCTACTCTATCAGCTGAAGAACTTTCGCCGTGAGCTGGACAAGCGTCTGGAGCGTCGCGGCAGCAAGGTGATCTTCATCCATGGCGCTGGGCAGGGAGTCCTTCATCAGCTCATCATCAACCGTATCGAGCAGGACTACCCGATGGTACAGTATCGAGATGTCACGTTTGATGGCTTCCCGATGGGCGCTATTGAGGTGACGATATCGTAGCTTTTACGCCCAATGCTAGAGATCGAGCGCAAGTACCTCGTCTGTCGTGACGACTACCTCCGAGAGGCGTCTCACCACCGCCATATCCGCCAGGGCTATCTGACGGCAGATGAGCGGGTGACCGTGCGGGTGCGCATCATCGACGAGGTGGCACGACTCACTATCAAGGGGGGCTCATCCGCTGACGGGCTGGTTCGCTCCGAGTGGGAGTACCCGATCCCCGTCGCTGATGCGGAGGCGATGCTACGCCAGTGCGCTAGCAGTTGCCTAGAGAAAGTGCGCTACTACGTACCTTACGAGGGCTTCGTATGGGAGGTGGACCGCTTCGGCGGAAGGTTAGAAGGCTTGGTCATGGCAGAGGTGGAGCTGACGAGCCCGACGGATTGCCCAGCATTGCCCTCTTGGCTGGGGCGTGAGGTGACGGGCGACATCCGCTACTACAACGCTATGCTAGCGCAAGAGCAAGCGCCACCACCTACTACTTAACAGAATCAACGTAATACACTATAAAGAGAACTACCTATGACAACTCACCTAAGAAGAGTACTCCTGCTCCTGTTGACTAGTCTCACCCTCTCGGCTGTTGCACTAGCCGACGGCGGTATGTGGCTACTGGAGCAGATGGCAGACCACGCTGACGAGCTCCGAGCTAAGGGGCTACAGATCCCCGTGGAGGAGATATACAATCCTGATGGTCCCTGCTTACAGCGGGCAGTCGTGATGTTTGACGGAGGCTGCTCAGGCGTCTTCGTCTCGAACCAAGGGTTGGTCCTAACCAACCACCACTGCGGCTACGACCAGATACAGAGCCACTCAGCCGTAGAGCATAACTACCTACGCGACGGCATCTGGACACAGTCCATGCGTGAGGAGCTGCCCTGTCCTGGACTAGAGGTGATCTCCATTGACAAGATCACCAACGTGACCGACCAAGTGAACAAACTGCTGAAGGAGTCTCCCTACAAGGAGGATCCGATGGCAGCTTTCTCCATCGCGACGCTCACCAAGATGATCCCCGCCATCGTAGGCGAGGCGGCGATGAAGCAACCTGGCATTCGTTACGAGCTAAAGCCTTTCTACGGGGGCAACCGCTACTACCTTTTTACTAAGAAGGTCTTCACCGACGTGCGTCTCGTAGCGGCTCCGCCCAGTGCTATCGGTAAGTATGGCTCCGACACGGACAACTGGATGTGGCCTCGCCATACGGGAGACTTCTCTATCTTCCGTGTCTATGTGGACAAGAACAATAATCCCGCCGACTACAGCGCCGACAACGTGCCTTACAAGCCAGAGCGCTTCGCAGCGGTCTCTACTTCGGGCGTACAGCGTGACGACTTTGCGCTGATCATGGGCTTCCCTGGTACGACCAATCACTTCTTCACCGAGGCGCAGGTGGACGAGTGGTCTGAGATCGACAACAACATACGTATCGAGATGCGTGGTCTACGTCAGGAGGTGATGCTCCGTCGTATGCTCGCTGACGAAAAGGTCAATATCCAGTACGCGGCTAAGTACGCTTACTCGCAAAATGGCTACAAGCGTGCTCAAGGCGCCAACTGGGCGATCCGCACTCGCAACCTACAAGCGACCAAGCGTGCACAGCAAGATGAACTGGCGCAATGGGCTAAGGCAAACAAGCGCCCCGAGGTGACGAAGGCTATCCAAACGATTGCCGACTGTGTCGCTGCGCGCCGTGAGGCTCGTCGTGTGCAGTGGTACCTGATGGAGGGTATCCTGACGCCGATCGAGTTTCTCCAGATACCCCTAGCCGACGGCAAGAAGCTCCAGCAGTGGAGCGATCCGAAGGTGCGCGAGGAGATCATCAGCGACTTGCGTAGAGGCTACGCTGCCTTCTATAATAAGGACTACGACCCAGCGGTCGACAAGGAGGTAGCGACGGTACTCCTGCAGCGCTACACCGAGCGCATCGATGAGGCGCACTGGCCAGTCGCTCTTCGTGAGGGCGTGGCTCAGTATGGCTCCGTGCAGGCTTACGTGACTCATCTCTTCGACAGCTCGATCTTTGCCGATCCAGCACGCTTCGAGGCTTTCCTCAAGACACCGTCACGTGAGCAACTCCTGAACGATCCGATGACGCAGTTTGCCGTCTCGACCATCAATCTCTTCGTCCAAATGCGTGAGCAGCAGGCTGCCTACGACGATCCGATCAAGCTGGCTCACAGAGACTACGTGCGTGGCATGATGGATATGCAGGGCGCGCGCAAGGTGTGGCCCGATGCCAACCTGACGCTCCGCTTTACCTACGGCAATGTGCGTGGCTACGCTCCTCGCGACAACGTCTACTACGGTCATCAGACGACCCTCACGGGTGTGATGGAAAAGGAAGACCCCAAGAGCTGGGAGTTTGCCCTGCCTGATCGAATCAAAGAGATCTACCAGCAAAAGGATTACGGCGTCTATGCACTACCGAATGGCGAGATGCCGGTCAACTTCTGCGCCACGACCCACACGACGGGTGGTAACTCAGGTAGCCCTGTCTTCGACGGCAAGGGACGCCTTATCGGGCTCAACTTCGACCGCAACTGGGAGGGCGTCGGTGGCGACATCGAGTACCTGCCCAACTACCAGCGAAGCATTATCCTAGACATCCGTTACCTCCTCATGCTCGTCGACAAGTACGGTCACTGCCAGCGTCTGCTCGACGAGATGAACCTTGTTAAGTAATCCGCCTATGGAGACACTACAACTAGAGGAGCAGATCGTCAAGATGCTCCGCACCGTCTACGACCCTGAGATCCCGGTCAATATCTACGACCTAGGACTCATCTACAACGTGGATGTACAGGACGAAGGGGCCAAGGTGGTGATCACGATGACGCTCACGGCGCCCAATTGCCCGGCTGCAGACTTCATCCTGCAGGATGTACAGATCAAGGTCGAGAGCATCAAGGGCGTCAAGCGCTGTGACATCGAGCTCACCTTCGACCCACCGTGGGATAGCTCGATGATGTCCGAGGAGGCACAGCTGGAGCTGGGATTCCTCTAGGGAAAAGCTTAGCTGATACCCTAAACTATGGGAGCTATATACTTCCTAGCCGATGCGCACCTAGGGTCGCCCTATCACGACGACCCTAGGCGTGCTGAACTACGACTCGTCGCCTGGCTACGCTCCATAGCGGACGATGCCGAGGCGGTCTACCTGCTAGGCGATATGCTCGACTACTGGTTTGACTACAAGTATGTCGTGCCGAGAGGGTTTGTACGCTTCCTCGCCGCTCTGGCAGACCTCGTGGAGCAAGGGGTCGAGGTGCACTACATCATGGGCAATCACGACCTCTGGCTCACCGATTACTTTGAGAAAGAGCTCGGCGTCATCGTGCATCGCGACACCATCGTTTGCCAGCTCAAAGGACGCACCTTCCGCCTGTCGCACGGACATCGGGAGTACGCCCTGCGCTATAAGAAAGAGCGCTGGCTCTTTGGCACTTTCGAAAGCCGACTCGCACGGCGTCTCTATGCCGCCATCCATCCACGCTGGACCGTTGGCTTCGCTCAGCGGTGGGCTTACCGCAATCGCCTGCGACAAATGCGAGCTGCCGACGATCCCTCACGACCAGGCTACAACCCGCAGATGAATGTGGAGCGGGACGAATGGCTCGTGCAGTACACCAAAGAGCTAATCCCGCAGCACCCCGAGATAGACTATTATATATATGGTCACCGTCATCTGTTGCTGAATCTCTCGCTCCCCGAAGACCGTCGCTGCATCATCCTCGGCGACTGGATCCACTACAACTCCTACGCCCGCTGGGACGGCGAGTCGCTCACCATCGGGCTCTACGAAGAGCCGTAAAAGGCGTCGCCCGTCGCAGGGCAATGTACGCCCCTCCCCACGCCCGTG
>CABQOJ010000005.1 GCA_902465775.1 uncultured Porphyromonas sp.
TTGTAGGACACCTTTGGGTGGAATGTTTCTCCTCACATTGTCTACGTCCAGTTAATTGACAGTGCAAAGGTAGTACAGGAGCCCATAGAGGTTGCCCCCTAGTGCGCTCAACATCGGGCTGAGACCCACAAGCATCTCAACAGCCCCTAGATAAGAGCGACACAACAGCCCGTTAGAGATTAGAGCGAAACGAGTAACCCGCTGTAGGCGATGCACGGGAGTGTCTAGCGGGAGGGCGTCCGTTGTATCAAAGGTTACAGCGTCTGTTGTCGAACAGCGAGACGAGTAACGGCTGTAGGGACGCTCGGGAGTGTCGAGTCGGATGTCGTCCGTTGTCGAACCAGCCGACGAGTAACGGGTGTAGGGACGCACGATCTGTGCGTCCGTTGTAGTACAGCGAGACGAATAGCCCGCAGTAAGGACGCTCGTCTAGTTTCTAGCGAGAGGGCGTCTCTCCCCGTTAAAGCCTTGTCGCTGGAACCTTTGACACAACGGACGCACAGATCGTGCGTCCCTACACGGGTTACTCGTTCTGTGCGTCCGTCCCCGTTAAAACCACGACGCTGTAACCTTTGACACAACGGACGCTCGACCGAGCGTCCCTACAGCCGTTACACGTCTCGCCGTACTACAACGGACGCCCTCCCGCTAGACACTATCCGTGCGTCCCTACAAATGTTACACGTCACGATTGGCTCAACAACGGGCGTTCTCCCACTAGACACTATCCGTGCATCCCGACAGCGGGCTACTCGTGAGATTTGCGGAGTTGTGATTCTGACGGAGGTTTGGTCGTCTCGGATATTCTTCGTACCTTTGCAGATACAAACGATCGCGGAGTGGAGCAGTGGTAGCTCGTTGGGCTCATAACCCAAAGGTCACAGGTTCGAGTCCTGTCTCCGCAACTAATGACTAGAAAGATGTCTCTTCCTACTTGGGGAGAGACTTCTTTTTTTTGATACGTAGGTGAGCTTGCCCGAGACGTAGATAAGCTTGTCTGATACCGTAGATAAGCTTACCCGAAGCGTAGGTAGGTTTGCCCGAGATTCAGGTAGGCCTAGTAAAGCGGGTCAGATGACATGCCCTAGCGACACTATATTATATATAGAAAGCACGCTACGCACCGAGAGGGTGTGTAGCGTGCTTTGTAATTTGGGACAGGTCGAGAGGCGCAGACGGCGCACTCAGACCTAGATGTGTGGCTTACTTGTCAGCTTTCTTGCCACGATTGCCGTAGCGGCTCATGAACTTATCAACACGTCCTGCTGTATCGACGAGCTTAGCCTTGCCCGTGTAGAAGGGGTGAGACGTGTTGGAGATCTCTATCTTGATGAGCGGATAGGTCTCGCCATCGATCTCGATAGTCTCCTTAGCGTTGGCAGTACTCTTCGTGATGAAGACTTCGTCGTTGGACATATCTTTGAATGCCACTGGACGGTAATTCTCAGGATGTAGATCCTTTTTCATTGCTTTGATGCGTTTAAGTAGTTAATAATCTTGCAGGGGCGTGGCTCTCCTTCCATCAAGTGGACAGAGGGCTAGCGAAGATCTAGGCTATCGTCTAGCACCACGTGGATACCGCAAGGGCTTGCCCCGATCAAGTAGCAATCGGTGAGCTGCTCACACTTGAGGAGACAAGCTTCGGGGGGCAAAGGTACAATAAATATCTGAATCTTCGCCCCCCGAGACTTTTTAAGTATCGTGCCAGCGGGCTAGAGCGTCACCTTGACCCAGTCGTTGCCGATCTGTAGGAGGTAGACACCAGCGGGTAGCTGCGCGATGGGGAGCGTAGCGTCGCCCGTTGCCGTAGCTACGGGTGTGCCCGTGAGTGTGTAGAGGCGGATCGTCTCACCTGCTGTGGTACCCAGCACGGTGAGTGTCTGGTCGGTCTGCGCAATCTGATAACGAGCGCCAGTGACAGCGTCGATAGCGTCACAGACTACAAAGAACACCTTGACATCCGAGGTCTTGTCGACAGTCAGCGTGTAGCTTGCTTGCAGTTCATGAACGGGGATGACCTTATCATTGACCAGCCACTTCTCAACAGTGTAGCCCATGAAGGCCTCAGCCTCGAAGAGCACCTTCGTACCCTTGGCAACAAAGGTCCCTGAGGTAATCGTCTTACCATCGACCGTAGCGGTCAGCTTGCCCTCGCCCTCCTTGGAGAAAGTGACAGCGTAGGTCTCCCCTGCCTTGGCAAAGGTGACGGTCACCGTCATCGCCTCGCTGTACATATTGACCTTAAGGGTAGCATCCGTGACAGGCTTCTTGTTAAGCCCTGGAGTCATCTGCACATTGTCATTGACGCGCCACTCGGTGATGATGTATCCCTCATTGGGTGTTGCGGTGAAGGTGAGCGGTGTACCAGGCTCTACCTTGGCACCTGTGGTAAGTTCAGCGTCGCCCGCCATAGCTTTGATGGAGCCGCCCTCACCAGCGGAGAAGGTGAGTGGCTGCTTCTCCCCAGGATAGACAGCCCCCTCGCGAGTTATGTCTAGCTTGAGCTCAGGCATGGCATAAGTACTCTTACCGTAGTCGGGGTAGTAGGCATTGGTAGTCTTGATGCTTAGCTTGATAGAGTCTAGCGGGTTGTCACCGCCAAAGCCGCCAAAGCCGCGCTCTAGGATGATGAGATCGTTCTCCTTGAGAATGTAGTCCTGTCCCTCCTTGAGCGTACGTGGCGTGTTAAGCTGTCGAACCTGCTTGATGATAGTAGGCTGGGCTACGCCGTCGGCATCTTTTACCTCGAGCATATCGGCTAGGTGGATCGTGTTCTTGTCCACGCACTCGGGAGCTAGGCGTACGCCCTCCTGTCTATACTTAAAGGAGGTTAGCGCAGAACGTTTGAGCGGCAGTGAAGAGTAGGGAAGGTAGTTGCCCGATAGGTCTACATCCGTGAGCGCTGCTAGCTCTTTGATGCCGTCGATCTTATAGAGGTTGCACTGGTTGAGGGTCAGCTTGGTCAAGGCGGCCGCTCCAGTTAGATTGACCGTCTCCAGATTCGGCTGATACTGTATGCTCACCTCGCTCAGTGCGGTGTAGCCAGATAGGTCTAGCTCTTCGTTGGAGAGTGTCGCATAGTGTCGATCTGAGGTGTCGGCAGGGCTACTAATGGTCACTTTCTTAAGTGCCGTGCGCTCTGTGGGGAGCTTGATGCCAGGGACATTGTAGAGGAAAACCTCTTCGAGCTTGGGACAGGCAGAGAGATCCACCATCTGCTCACGACTGTCACGGAGCGTATAGTTAGGGTTGCCTAGGCGAAGCGACTGTAGCTCTGGAGCCACAATCTTGCCAAAGCCTGAGAAGCCTGCAGCAGCTCTGGAGTTGCGTAGTTGCGTCAGCTGGGCGGCGTCAATCTTGATAACCGTCTCCTCCGTTAGCGGAGCGGCATACCTGTGAGTGACAGTCTGATAGCGCCCTTTGTACGGTTCTGCGGGGCCGTCACCGAAGTCGATGTTGTTCGCCTCGGTACCGAGGTAGCTCACCTCAAAGTTAACCTGCTGCACACCCTTAGGTACGATCAGCTCAATCTGAGCAGTCTCAGCGGGCTCCTGAGCCGTACAGACGACCTGCCCGAGGAGCAACGCAGTCAGTGCAAATAGTAAAACATGTAGTCTTCGTGTCATAGGACTTGTCTCTTTAGATGATTGATTCGTACAAAAGTACGAAAAACATTGACGCGCTGATCGACGGCCCTTCCGCTGCATTCAGAGCTTCTCCTGAGGAAATTTTGATCTCCTCACTGGAAAACGAAAGTTCTCCACCGAGACGCGCAATGAAACTTCGGAGGAGTCAAGTGACACTTCGGAAGAAAGGAATCAAAGTTCGGAGGAGTTTTTTCTTTCCTTGCTGAAAAATGAAACGTCCCCAGCGAGGAAATCTGAATTTCTTCGCTGGGGACGTTAGACGAGTCGTTGATTACAATTCGTCGACCACGCTATTTCCTACTATAGAAGCCACGAACGGAACCTTTCACTCCTTAGAAATAAAAAGCGGATACCTAGTACTAGGTATCCGCTGATGCAGGTCACTCGGTCAGCTTTCGCTATCTTTGTGGCGCATGAAATTGTCGGAGTTACATAATGGCGACCGAGCTCGCATCTTATCGGTAGGCGGTCATGGAGCCTTTCGCAAGCGTATCCTAGAGATGGGCTTCGTGCAGGGACAGGTGGTGGAGGTGATACAAGCAGCTCCACTGCGGGATCCTATCTACTATCGACTGATGGACTACAACGTCTCGCTACGACGCAAAGAGGCGGGACTCATCACGGTCGAGCTCATCGACCACTCCTCCTCGGCGGAGGAGCTACCGCCACTGACTCATGCGTTCGTACAGGGAGGTGCGGGAGCATCACTTGCTGAGGGCGCCACCTCCGACCGTATCGCCATCACCCGCTCGCTACGGGTGGCGCTCATTGGCAATCCCAATAGTGGTAAGACGACCCTCTTCAACCATGCCAGCGGAGCGCATGAGCGCGTCGGCAACTACAGCGGGGTCACCGTTGAGGCTAAGGAGGCGCACTTCGACTACCAAGGCATTCGCTACGAACTGATTGACCTTCCTGGTACCTATTCGCTATCTCCCTATTCGCCTGAGGAGCTTTACATTCGCGACTACCTGACCAACGAGGAGACGCGTCCCGATGTGGTCATCGATGTGATCGATGCGACCAACTTAGAGCGACAGCTATACCTCGCCGTGCAGGTGCGTGAGATGGGCATCCCGATGGTTACGGCGCTCAACATGTGGGATGAGTTCGAGCAGAAGAAGAACCAGCTCGACGTACAGCAGCTATCCCATCTCCTAGGTACGCCGATGGTGCCGACCATCTGCCGTAAAGGGGTGGGCGTCTTTGAGCTCTTTGACAAGGTGCGTCAGCTCGTTGACGAAAATCTCTATGCCGATCGTCGCTTCCTGCAGATCAACTACGGGACAGACCTCGAGCAGAGCATAGCAACTCTGCAGGCGAAGCTCATCGAGCATGCGACCTTCCCTGATCATCTATCTCCTCGCTACTTAGCGGTCAAGCTCCTCGAGGGAGACCCGCACACGCAGAGCTTTATCAAGCAGCAACCGAAGGGCGAGTACCTCCTCACCGCCACTGCTTACGAGGAGAACAGACTGCGTAAGAATCACTCCAACGAGGAGGATCTGGAGAACTATATCATCAATCAGCGTTACGGCTTCATCGCTGGCGCGCTCAGAGAGACCTACCGTCCGAACAAGCGGCGCATACGCACCATGACGGATCGTATAGACAACCTTCTCATACACCCCATCTGGGGCTATCCGATCTTTCTTGCCTTCCTCTTTATCATGTTTGAGGCGACCTTTGCCTTGGGAGCCTTCCCGATGGACTGGATCGAGGCGGGCGTGGACGCTTTTGGCGCATGGATACACGGGATGATGAGTCCTGGACCTCTACGCGACCTACTGGTGACGGGCGTCATAGGCGGTGTGGGCGGCGTACTCGTCTTCCTGCCGAACATCCTCATCCTCTACCTCTTCATATCCATCATGGAGGACACGGGCTATATGGCTCGAGCCACCTTCCTGATGGATAAACTAATGCACCACATGGGACTGCACGGCAAGTCCTTCATACCGCTCATCATGGGCTTCGGGTGCAACGTCCCCGCCGTGATGGCTTCTCGTACGATCGAGAGCCGACAGAGTCGCATCATCACGGTGCTAGTCACTTCGCTGATGAGCTGTAGCGCCAGACTACCAGTCTACATCCTCATTGCGGGTACCTTCTTTCCACAGAGTGCTGGGTTGGTACTCTTCGGGCTTTACGCTCTTGGGGTGCTGCTTGCCTTCTTACTGGCGAAGCTTTTCCGCCGCGTGCTCTTCAAGTCGGAGGATCTTCCCTTCGTCATGGAGCTCCCCCCTTACCGCATCCCGATGGCGCGTGCCGTGGGCATACATATGTGGGACAAGGCGCGCGAGTATCTGCACAAGATGGGATCGGTCATCCTCGTGGCTTCGGTCATCATCTGGGCGCTGAGCTACTATCCTCGCGAGGAGGTGATGGCTCGCGCAGATGAGCAGATAGCACAGGTGCAACAGCAGAGCACGCTCTCTGAGAGCGAGCGCAACGAGCAGGTCGCTGAGATAGAGCGCCATGCATACATGGAGCAGCAAGAGGGCTCTTACCTGGGGCGCATCGGGCAGGCAGTGCAACCCGTCCTAGCTCCGCTCGGCTTCGACTGGAAGCTCAGCGTTGCCCTCGTGGCTGGCCTACCGGCCAAAGAGGTGGTCGTCAGCTCCCTCAGCGTCATCTACACGGGCAATGAGACGGTGGACGAGGATAGCGAAGACTTTGCCGTGGGTAGCTCGGCGCTCTCACGACAGATGCGCCAAGAGAAAGACCCCGTCACGGGAGGGCCTCTCTACACGCCACTGATAGCCATCTGCTTCCTCATCTTCGTACTCATCTATATGCCTTGCGTTGCCACGGTTGTGGCGGTTTCTAAGGAACTCAACAGTGTCTGGTGGGGACTCTTTGTGGTCGTCTACACCTGCGTCCTAGCCTGGGTTGTGGCTTATCTGGCACGGCTCATAGGACTACTCATTATATAATATAGGTGTCGCCATGGATCTGCAGACAATCATCGTACTCCTCATACTACTCGTCGCACTGCTCTACATCATTCGTAGCGCGTGGCGACTGATCCGCCGACCCCGAGGAGCCGCAGGCTGCGCAGGTTGCTCCGCTTGCCCCCACAGCAAGGTCGCTACGCCAAAGAAGTCGAGAGACTAGCGGTGCGCCCTACAATGCACCCTACAGAGGACGCCCTACAGAGGACGCCCTTGACGTGTACCCAGCTGTAGGACCGCCCTCCCGCTAGGCCCTTCCGTGCGCTCCTACATAACTCGTCTCCGATCCCTCCGATGATTCCGACAGCTCCGATACTCTCTGATGGCTCTGATGGCTCCGATAGCTCCGATAGCTCCGATCCCTAACCTCTAACCTCTATTTCCACGAGGAAATACCGAATATGTCAAAAGAAATACCGAATATGTCAAGTCGATAGGAGGCAGTTCCGATTATTATGCTTACCTTCGCGTAGACGATTCCTATGACGTAACTAATTTCGGTGAGACATCGAAGAAACTTTATATCAATCAAATAACAAACAGAATGAACAGAACAGTAAGAATTCTGCTAGGCCTTCTCACGATTGGTCTAGTCGCTCTGACCTCCTGTAAAAAGGACAATCAAGAGCCCAAGAAGAACGAAGGCTCTACTTATGCCAACGTCTCCATCAGCGTCCAGTCCGACATGCGTGCGGGTGGCGATGATGAGAAGGAGCATAACTACGTGGGCCAGTGGAACGGTAGGGATGCTATCAAGAGCATCGCTGTCTACATCGTAGACAATGCAACCATCTCTTCAGGTGACTACAATGATCCGAGCAAGTTTAACATCACCAAGGCAGCAGCAGATGGTAGTACAAACATCTCCATCACGCCTAAGGAGGCTATCAAAACGACTCCAGGTGAGAAGTCTGTCTATGTACTCATCAATGCAGATCCCAAGATTAAGTCCTATCTTGATGCAGCTGAAACTCCCTTTGCCTTCAAGAAGGCTTACGCAGCTGCTGTCGAAGTCATCACTGCTCAGGAGGCTGCAAAGACAGAGCTTAATGGAACTGATCCTGAAGATGTCATCATGATGACCAACGCTAAGGAGTGCACGCTCAAAGTCAAGGACGGCGTCACAAAGGATCAGGCTGAGGCTGCACAGAATCCTGAGAACCGTGCCTCTGTTGAGGTTAAGCGTGCCGTAGCTCGTGTCCTACTGACTACGACCGCTGAGGAGTATACGGTTAACTTCAAGGATGGTAAAAAGATGGGTACCATCAAGAACATCACCTACGCAGTAGCTCAGGGTGAGAAGTCTCTCTATCTCACGCAGATGACTGAGCTAGTCGATACTAAGAACATCATCAAGACTCCTGCATACGACTTCCTTCCAGCAAAGGACACTGAGCATCCTGAGAAGCTCACACTTGCTAGCTATCAAGGTATGTATAAGTACTACGACTACAGCGATCTAAAATCTACTGTTACTACGCCTCGTAAGGCTGCCGTAGCTACAGACCTGAATACAGCTTTGAAGATCGGTGCTCAGTCACTGACGCAGAGTGCCTTCATGTTCGAGGCTTCTCACAAGTTTGGCGATGTTGATAACACGGGCTTCCGTCGTGCTAATACGCCTTACGTACTCGTTCGTACAACATTCGTCCCAGCAAAGTTTGAGGATGGAGATGCCGCTACCTATACTGAGGGTACTACCTTCTACAGAGGTGAGAACGGTCGCTTCTACCTAAATAAGGACAATGTCATAAACGAAGAAAAGGGTGGTGTCAAGGGTCAGAAGTTCTACACCTATGTGAATGGTAAGGCCCTTTACTACGCATTCGTCAATCCTGACGTAATCAAGCAGACGGTCAACGCACCAGCTTATCGTAACAACATCTACCACATCAGCGTTAAGGGCTTCCTGACGATCGGTACTAACTGGAATCCGTTCTTCCCAGAGGATCCTGATAAACCAGGTACAATCGGTGGTGGAACACCAGGAAAGTCTAACAACCCAGATCCTAGACCAGAGGGTGAAGTCCTGCCACCTCCTATCACACCAGGTGAGACGAACACACCAAAGGAGACTTACATGGCTGTAGATGTTACGGTTATCCCCTGGAACGTACACACTTACGAGATCGATCTGACGATCTAGTCGACTGACTACCAGACTAGAGTCTCTAGTGGCACTAGTGCTGCTAGAGGCGCTAGCAATTCACCGATAGGGACGCACCGATGGACGTGCGTCTGGCAGTGCGTCCCTATCTTTCCTTTCCCCCCCCCATTATCGTTAACCTTACGATCCGACCCTTTCCTCTAAACCGACACACCTGATCTCTCAAGCATAGTTGCAATTTATGAAGCGACACACTATATATAGCATACTCCTGCTACCTCTCCTCGTCTTATCACTCGTTAGCTGTGATAAGTACATATATGATCGAGGCGAGTGCCCTACGATACTGGTCTTCACACCTTATATGAAGACCCCCTGTATGTCTGACAGCGCTTACATAGGCAAGGCTGCAGAGCTACACTTAGTCGTTAGTGACCCTACATCTGGAGAGATCATCGCCTATAAGCATCTAGAGTCAGTCGATCTGACTGCCACCTCCGCGATAGAGGTGCCCGTACCGAACAAGCACGGTGATACTTATCGCTACTCCCTTTGGGTCGGAGCCACTACACAGCACTATATGGTGAGTGACCTGGCTTCTCCCACTCGTCCCAAGCTTGCTGATTCTCGCTTGGCACTCCGGCTCAACGAGCAAGACCGACACATGGGACTACTTCCCGAGCCACTCTACTTTACCACGGGTACCGTAGACTGTCCCGTACCACCAGAGGGATCGAGCATTAGAGTGCCCGTCGCGCCAAACCTCACGCGCTACAGCAACGACTTTGACATAAAGCTTACCGAGTTGCCAAGCAATGTGATCTATCCGCTTCATATGGAGATTGAGGATAACAACGCTGCTTACGACTTCATGGGTCAGCTGACCAATCCTACCAAGCATGTCATCTATCAGGCGCCACTACCCAACGAGGGTACGACGCGTAGCGCACGTCTCAGCACACTGCGACTAGATGATCCGAAGACAGCTCCCCAGCTTAGCCTCGTGCGCTCCGATACGGGTGCTAAGATCTTTACACACGATCTCAAGAAGCTGCTCGCCAAGAAGCCTGACTACCGCCCCGAGTGCCAGTTTGAGTACGACATTGAGTTGCGTCTCAAGACGCTTCCCGACAACACGCACTACGCCGTTGAGATCCTCGTCGATGGCTGGTCGGTACACTCCTATGAGATCATCCTCTAAGCCCATTCTTATAGACCACACTAACGTTGTCACATCACTATGAATAGACTACGACATACCAATATATATACGTTCCTCCTCATCTTGGGGGCGCTCCTCACCAGCACCAGTTGCGTGCGGGACTACAACAGTCTTGAGTGCGAGGATGACGGCAACAAGTACCTCACGCTGACGCTCTCCCTAGCTCCCAGTGGCAACGATGGACTACGTACGCAGGGCCCCGACTACAGCATCAACTCCGACAAGGATAATCGTGAGGACTATGTGAACGATCTGCGCATCTTCCTAATCCAAAACGGAGTAATCAAGAAGAACGTCTTCTTTACCAACCTAATCCCTGATCGTCGTTATGGAGACAAGAGCGAGGGAGCAGAAGATGAAGGTATCAGCTATAAGTACCAAGGTGGCAAGGCACAGGTCACCTTCCGCCTCACAGAGAGGGAACTAGGCGAGTATGATCTCGTCGTCGTAGCCAACGAAGGTGCCTATACAAATCCTAAGTCGATAGAGGGTAAGATTACTGAGCTACCTATTGACCGAGAGAAAGAGCGAGAGGAGGAAGCTGATGCAGCACTCAAGAAGGCGCTAAGAGAGGCGCAGACGCTAAAAGACCTCAAGAAGATACGTATCCCCGTCACGAGACGTTACTCTGATACGCATCAAGGAATTGCTTATGAGGGCAAATGGCTAGATACAGAGTATCCATACGTAGAGGTCCTATCGCCAATGACCGCCGAGTATAAGAAAGTAGATTTCTCAGAGGGCGGAACGAAGGAAAACCCTCGGAAGATTGTTTTGCCCACACAAACAGGTGGTGTTGAGCTCCTACGTACCTTCGCTAAGGTTGATATAACCATCAAGGATTGTGTCTTGCTATACTGGGAGAACGGCAAGGAGCAGCTCAGATGGCGTGGCCCTTGGGGTGTTGGTAGAGAGATGCGCTTCAAGCTTAGGAATGTACCTGAAGAAGTCAACCTCTTCCCTGTACCGGAGTACTCCAAAGCTCAGGACTTTATAATAGACGATATTGGTCGAGTTAAGTATCCTGGACCAGATTATCCTCAAAAGCGCTTTGTCATTGGCTATGAGGAGAAACTCAAAGAGATCAAAAAGAATGGTCTCCCCATCGGTGGTGGTTATCTACTAGATTATAGACACTACTTCTATATTCCAGAGAAGCTTGTGTCCGGTGATGCTGAGGGCGAGAAGACGGCTCTTCAGATGGTCTACGTTTGGTCTCATATTAAGGGTTATGATCCTTGGCAAGAGATCTCAGAGCCTGTACTAACAACAATGGAGACCAAAGTGGAAACCTTCAACTTTGATAAGAAGAATGCTGGTGCTAGTAAGTATCTCGAGCCTATGCCAGCAGGGTTTGTCCCCTCTGACAAGAGCGTCTTTAGAAACAGTCTCTACAGGATCAAGATCACCCCGTATCGATATGAGTTTCCTCAGCCTAAATAAGGCAACGAGAGTTCTACTGCAAGCATCTTAAGATCTACGCAGACACACACATTATCAAGTAAATCTCCCCTATAAACAGATATAGGCTATGAAGCAATACAACAGCACGACACTAGTGCGCACTATATGGAGTCTCCTCCTCGCTCTCTCAGCGCTCTGCCTGATACCCACCACGGCAGAGGCGCAGACAACGCCACAAAAATGTAATGCGTTTGAGATCGTTTATCCGACAGGTGGATGGGGGACTCTGAGAGGTCGTGATGCTCTCAGAGGGGCACCACAACCTACTGGAACGCTAAACATTAGCTTTCAGCCATTAAAACAAGGGACACCGCCCTACAAATTTGAGATACTCGAGTACCCAGCCGACTATACAGGATCGAAGGTACTCACAAGCGACTCTATCTCTAGCACCATCTACGGCCTTCCTGCTGGAAACTATGTCTTGAATGTCTCTGATGCTACTGGTTGTACACAGACGACCAAGGGTCTTGTCAAGGAGACGACTGCACTGCAGTTTTTCCCAGAGCCGTTTACCCAGAAGTTCACCTCTCCGGATCATCTTCGTTGGGTCGGTACAGTCCTTAATGTAGGAGGACGGAACAACTACAAGGACAACATAGATACTTTGAATCACTACTTTGAGTATGCTATCTGTACTCAAGGTGAGTATGAAAACTATAGGTATAGAGGAGGCTCACTCAACTGGATGCCGAAGCTGACAGATACTGGTGTAGAGCCCGCCTTCACGGGCGAATTTGGCGTGTGGCGCGTTAAGGTACCAGTGAGAGACTCTTTTGGAGACACGACAATTGTTGAGAAGCCTTGTCTCTTCATAAAGGTGCCTGCCGGTGGGCCCTCTCCTAGTGAAATGTATGCTAGGTGTGCTTATGCTCGTGGAGCCATAGACGAAATGCTCTCAATAGCTATACGTGTCAAGGGTTCGACAGATCCTAAGTATAGTGAATTTGCAAACCATTTCTATGGAGGTTTTGAAGGAGCACAGACTTTCGACCCTAACAACTGGCTGGAGGTCATAGGCGGAGCTCCCTCTCCTTGTGATGTCTATAAGCCCACTATTAGGATCAAGGAAGAGTGGGCCAAGAAGCTGACATTCCCTGTGACGCTTAGTGTTAGGAATAGGGACAACCAAGCGTGGACTAGCCCAGAGATGCTCTATATGACCTTTACCAAGGATAACTATATGATTCCTCAGGAGTTTCAGGGAGGACATATGTCGCCAGGGTTCTGGAATCGAATTTATATGAGGGATAGCTCAGTCCCGTTCAAAGACTCTTCTCTAGGACTCAAGCCTAATGACACGAGTGGAGAGCCTGTTATACCTGGATACAACCCTGAGGTCTACTATAGAGATACAGACACGACCCGCATGTGGAATGAGTTCTCAGGTTGGCATCCAGACTTGAAAGCTGGTAAGGTCGGATGGGACTACTGTGAGGGTACGGTAGATAAGGTTTTAGCTATAGCCGTACAAGAGCGTCGCTGGGGACGAGCTTACAAGAGTAACCTTGCCGGTGCTACGTTTATACTGGTCAAAGCTCCTGAGGGCTATGAGGAGTACCGACAGCAGTACAAGTATTTCCCGAAGCTCAATGAACCTCTTGTCCTACCAGAGAAGCATCAGAGCGACTGGTTTTTCCCCTTCGCCAGTAATGATGCTCCAGCGGAAAACCCCTATATGAATCCATGCTATGATGTCAAGGTTCCAGAAGGAGACTACTATTGGAGGATTAAGTTCATAGACCTCTGTGGAGAGGAGAAGACGCTCCCCACTCCAACAACAGAGGTGCAAGGTCCACTCTGGACTTCCATTCATTACAATGCTATAAAGTATGAGCTAGAGAATAAGGGCGAGGACTTAAAACCACAGTACGAAAGGGTCGGCTGTGACAGTTTACGTGTCTATCCTTTCCGTGGGGCGAAGTCTCGTAACATTCTCTTGCGCAATGGAGAGCCTGCTCGAGTATATGCGAGGGCTGTCCAGACTACCACTAACGAATATGGTTATGAGAGGTTCGTTGCCTCAGGGACTACCTCCTTTGACCCTGCGGATCTTAATCAGAAGCCCGAAGATCAATACATCGAGCTCCCTTGGCGCAACTCTACTATAGATACTATAGAGATACAATATAACTATGAGCCTATAGATCAGTTCACCAAGATTATTCCCTGTTTTGACCTAGGGATGAAGTTCACCATAGAGACAACAGGTCCTACTTATGATCGGGATCAGCTCTATACCTATATCTGTCCGAGTGGTCAGACTGCCTATGTGTCGGTACTGCCCATTCGTACGGCTGGTAAGACGCTCGTAGAGCTACGTGACGCAAAGGATGCTAATAAGCCTTCTTACGCTAGCCAGACGCTCGCCGGGAAGGATCAGGGTAAGCCTGTCGTCTTTAACCTCACTGGGGAGCAAGTCCAGCCTGAGTATATGCTTTATATTAAAACAGGCTCTGACGACTCAGACTGTCTCCTAGACAATGGTGGGGAGATCATCAAGATGAACGATCTGCGAGGCTCCTCTTTCATTATTGGTGCTAATGATACCAAGTATTGTGTGGGGGATACTATTAAGCTAGAGTGCCCGCCCATCACGCCTGAGTCGAAGTATACTTGGATACAGCCAGATGGAACGAAGCATCAGGGCCGCAAGGTCACCATCGGTGCCGCAACCTTGCCGCTCTCTGGAGAGTGGAAGCTCGAGGTCACAGCGGTGTCGTGCGATGGCACACCAGCACCGCAGACGGTACCCTTCATCCTATCTGTCGCTCCACCCGAGCTATGGTGGCGTAAGGATGCTAGCTCTGCTGACTGGAACTCACTTGATAACTGGGCAGACAAGGATGGTAAGCCTATCAAGGCGATCCCTGCTAAGTGTACCGATGTACACCTTCCAGCGGTGGTCGACAACTTCTATCCAAACCTAGACCCAAACAAGCCAAATAGGAAGCCGATAGGGACGGAATGGGAGCCACTCGGAGAGCCTGTGTGCAACGACATCTACTTCCACTTTGGCTCTGCGCTAGGTCAGCCTCAGCGACTGACTGAGTACTCGCGCGCCTTTATCGACTACAACTTTGGTGTCGTACAGCCTGACGGGTCTATCCAAGCGCACCAGGATTCTAAGCATCCAGGTGCTTACGATCTTCTCCTAGAGCGAGACCGCTGGTATATGATTGCTACGCCACTCAAGAATGTCTACGCCGGAGACTTCTCTCTAGGTGCCTATCCACTTACCTATCAGCGCTACCTCAAGGTCAAGCAGGATGGTGGGGAGTTGACGGAGGCTTCCTTTGACAAACCAATCACTAAGCAGGGACGCTCCATGGTAGCTTACAATCACGCTTTAGCATACAAGGTGGAGGGTTACCACCCTGAGACGTTAGGAGCTAAGGATCACACGAATCTCAATGGGCTACAGGGTATCATCCGCTTGCCCTATTATGAGAACAAGGAGCGTGCGCCTTTCTATCCACTGCACCACTACAGCAAAACGATAGATCGATATAGGTTTGATGAGTCGACGCAAAAATGGGTGCTGGTTGGATCTGTAGTAGATCCACACTCTTACTTTGCTTACTTTGACATGAAGGATTTGCGACCTCTCACTAGGGTGGATTCGGTCAAGAGAGACCCCGCACTGGACTACCGCTTCCTCTTTGAGGATGACAAGACAGGGAAGATCGGGAAAACAAAGTCCTATGACAAGCAAAGTGGACAATGGATTGATGTCGAGGGCTATACTATGAAGATTACCTCCAGCTCTAAGTCTCCTAACGGTTCTTATGTTATGATAGGTAATCCATTTATGTCGCCCATCCGATCCGTAAACTTACTCGGAGCTAATAGGGGAAATTTAGAGAAGCTAACTCTTTATATCTTTACGGAAGGAGCGTGGCGTTACGTAGGAGGTGGTGTTGGCTTTGGTAGTCAACTCAAAACCTTGAGAGTCATTGCGCCACTTCAATCTTTTGTCGTCAAGCTAAAGAAAGGGAAAGAGGATACCTCTGAGTTCTACTTTCCTACGAAAGCGCTTGAAAATCCTAATGGTATGTATAGAAAGGAGACTGAGCTACGCAGCACGGACGAGGAGTCGGATGAGATCACCGAGCGGTATGTCGCTGTGAAGGTGACTGATGCCGAGGGAGGCTATACCTCTGCGGTACTGCTGCCCGAAGATACGGAAGAATCGACGCCAGCACTGATGGCGCCGGAGGGTATGCAGACAGCTCCGCTTGTCTACTTCATCAGCCCGACCGATAGCAGTTGCAACTTCGTACAGACCAATGTGCCTAGTGCCGTGGTCGAGCTAGGCATCTTCGCACCTACCGATGGTATGCTCACGCTAGACTTCACGACGTTGGCGGAGAAGCCCTTTGACAAGCTGGCACTCTACGACCGTCTGCGAGGCACCGAGCAGGATCTGCTGGTCAACTCGACTTACAGCTACGGCTATAGCGAGCGTGACGGACGCCGCTTCGAGCTACGTATGTCGTACGGCAACATCCGCTACGAGCCGCAGCAGGATCACCAGCCTGATCTAGCCATCGAGCGCACCGCTACGGGCTATCGCATATCCTACGATCAGGGTATCGCAGGCTACCAGCTATACAGTGTCCACGGCTATCTACTAGAGCGTGCTACGACCGATGGTCAGACACAGGTAGATATCGAGATGCCCGAGACAGAGGTCGTACTGCTCGACGTACAGTCCGCCGACGGTCTCCGCTGGATCAAGAAGCTTCAGCGCTAAGAACGCGCTCGTCGCATATAAATAATAGAGTAATCGGGGTAGTCCTCCTAGTGAGAGCTACCCCGATTGCTGTATCACAGCCACTAGGTGTGACTAGGGTGGGGGGCAATGCCTCGCTAAAATAGGTAGACGGTGCAAAGGTAATACGACCGCACATTGAGACGGAGCTCAGGTGCATTCAGCGTCACGCTGTGATCTGCAATCGTCTCAACAGACGCTAAGAGGGAGCGACGCATTACGAGAAACGCCCCGTCGGAACGTCCGTTGTATCAAAGGTAACAGCGTCTGTTGTAGTACAGCGAGACGAGTAACGGTTGTAGGGACGCACGGTCGTGCGTCCGTTGTGTCAAAGGTGACGGCATCTGTTGTATCAAAGGTTACAGCGTCGTGGTTTTAACGGGGACGGACGCTCGACCGAGCGTCCCTACAGCCGTTACACGTAACAACCGCTACACGTAACAGCCGTTACACGTAACAACCGTTACTCGTCTCGCTTTGACATTCCAGTTGGGTCCTATAGTTTCAGTATCTAAGTTATTGCTATTTTTGCATCGTATCTCAAGTAGACATCTTATTATGTATCCCCCTTGTTACAATGATCGGAAATCCCCCCGGGCACCTTTTCACGATTACAAAGCTGGTGTCTACTTCATAACTGTCTGCACTAAAGATAAGCGACATTACTTCGGCAAAGTGCAAGATGGCATTATGCATCTCAGTCCCATAGGGGAGTTTTGTCAGCAACAGTGGGAAAAGGTCACCGAGCATTACCCCTATGCTACTGTTCCGCTATTCGTCGTCATGCCAAACCATATCCATGCGATTGTGTCAATCAATCAAGAGACGGAGCCTGTTGTCCAGAAGACTGCTCGAGAAACTTTAGCGATTGTTGTAGGAGGCGTCAAGCGTTCCGTCTCATCTTTTGCACGGGAGCATAAGATAGAGTTTGGATGGCAGTCAAGGTACTATGATCGCATTATTAGGAATCGTGGAGAGGGAAACAATATAGCGAACTATATCGAAAACAATGTGGCACGCTGGGATAGCGACGAGTACTGCAGCAAGGAGCCATAATGACGTGTGAGGACTGATATGGACCCCGTGACGTGTAGCGAAATGTAGGGACGCACGGACGAGTAACGGTTGTAGGGACGCACGGTCGTGCGTCCGTTGTGTCAAAGGAGACAGCGCCCGTTGTATCAAAGGTTACGGCGTCCGTTGTCGAACAGCGAGACGTGTAACGGCTGTAGGGACGCACGGTCGTGCGTCCGTTGTGTCAAAGGTGACAGCGTCTGTTGTATCAAAGGTGACAGCGTCTGTTGTATCAAAGGTTACAGCGTCGTGGTTTTAACGGGGACGGACGCTCGACCGAGCGTCCCTACAACCGTTACACGTAACAACCGTCACACGTAACAACCGTTACACGTAACAACCGTTACTCGTCCCAATCTGCATGAACTAGCGTAGCTTAGAATCGAAAAAAAAAGCGTACTTTAGCCATCAGAAAGCGAGCTGATGCGCTTCTCCCACTACACTATGCAACAGACTTCCCCCACAACCTACCAAGGCAACGACCGAGTCCTCTTCGGATTTATCTTTGGCTTGCTCTCCTTCTGGCTCTTTGCCATGACGCTCCTCAATATCCATGTGGATATGAATAAGGAGCTGGGACTCTCCATCTCGACACTCAGCTTTGCCGTGTCGGTCACCTCGCTGGTGAGTGGACTATTTATCGTCGTCTTCGGTGGCTTGGCGGATCGTTTCGGACGTGTCAAGCTCATTCGCTGGGGCTTCTACGCAGCTATTCTAGGAGCTCTACTGATTGCGCTAACACCTGCTCAGAGCGCCCTGACAGCTCCGCTCCTCATCTTGGGTAGAGCCTTGCAAGGAGTCTCGGGAGCCTGCATCATGCCCTCCTCGCTAGCCCTCCTCGGCGTCTACTGGTCTGGCAAGGGGCGACAGCGTGCAGTCAGCCTCTGGAGCATGGGTACGTGGGGAGGCTCTAGCTTTGCCGCACTCTTCGGAGGCTTTATGATTAGCACCTTGGGGTGGCGAGCTATCTTCTACGTTTGCGCCCTATTTGCGATTATAGGGCTACTGCTCATCAAGGGGCTTCCCGAGAGCCGTGCCGAGCAGCAGCAAGCGAAGCGATTTGACATCTTCGGCTTCGTCTCCTTCTTCATAGGTATCTTGTCGTTACAGCTATTCATCGCCAATGCACCCGTCTGGGGTTGGCTCAGTGTCGCCTCCCTCACTACTATCTCACTGTCGGTCATTGCGATCGTAGTCTTCATCAAGGTCGAGCTAGGACGTACGGGAGCCTTTATGAACTTTGCCCTCTTTCGCAATAAAACCTTCACAGGAGCAACCATCTCAAACCTGATCCTCAACGCCACTGCGGGCGTCCTCGTCGTCTCGCTCAGCGTGCTACAGCAGGGCGGTCGCATCGATCCCGCCACGGCTGGCTACCTGACCATCGGCTACGGTGTCTCCATCCTGCTCTTCATCCGTGTGGGTGAGAAGCTCCTCCAGCGCTTTGGCCCTCGCAAGCCAATGATCTGGGGCTGTATGCTGATCATCGTCTCAGTCCTCCTGATGTCTCAGACGCAACTCATGACAGGCGTCTATATGATCCTGACAGGCGTGGCGTACGTCCTCTTTGGCACTGGGCTAGCCTTCTATGCGACACCCTCTACCGACGCGGCGCTCTCGAGCTTGCCGCGAGACCTCTCGGGTCAAGGCTCCGGCATCTACAAGATGGCTTCGTCTCTTGGAGCAGCCTTCGGACTAGCCATCTCACAAGCCATTTACAATGGCATCCAAGTATCGGGAGAGCCGATCGAACTCCTAGGCAATCTCATCAACTTCGTGGGACAGCAGGGCAATCTCAACTTCCGTCACGCAGCGATGATGACGATGACCTTCAACATCGTCCTGCTCCTCCTCGCTATCCTCTCCATCGCCTTGACAATACCTAAGCAAAAGAAGCAGCCTGAGGCGTAGAGACAACTAATATATATAGACACACACGACTATGAAATCTAAGATAAGCGAAGCCATCTGCCGAGATATGGAGCAGTGGTTCGAGAGCTTTCACCAAGCTCCTGAGATAGCTATGCAAGAGTACGACACCTCCCGCATCATCGCCGAGAGGCTGCGAGACTTTGGCTACGAAGTGACGGAGGGTATCGGCAAGCTCGGCATCGTAGCTACCATGCAGCGTGGCGAGGGAACGCGCACCCTGGGGATCCGTGCGGAGTTTGACGCGCTAGCCATACAGGAGGAAAACGACCTGCCCTACCGTAGTCGCATCCCAGGGCACGCACACCTCTGCGGACACGATGGCCATACGACGATGCTCCTCGGAGCTGCCAAGCAGTTGGCCGAGAGCGGTCACTTCAATGGCAAGCTCACGCTCATCTTCCAGCCTGGCGAAGAGACCATGCAGGGAGGCGCAGCGATGGTCGCCGATGGGCTCTTCGAGCGCTTCTCCGTGGACGCTGTCTATGCGATGCACAATCTGCCCGGTCTGCCCCTCGGCACGCTGCACTTCTGTTCTGGCGAGATGATGTCTGCCGTGGACAACTGGGAGATCAAGCTCACAGGACGTGGCTCTCATGGCTCAATGCCCGAGCTTAGCATCGACCCCGTCGTCGCAGGCGCCTCGCTCGTCTTAGCTTTGCAAAGTATCGTCTCACGCAATGTCTCCCCTTGGCATCACAGCGTAGTGACTATCGGTGCCTTCCTCGCTGGGGATACGGGGAATACGATCCCCGACAGTGCTACCCTCAGGCTCTCTATTCGCAATATGGAGCCTGAGACGCGCGTCCAGGTACTGGAGCGGATCCGCACCATCACACAGCACCAAGCCGAGAGCTATGGCTGCGCCTATGAGATCACTGAGGGGCAGCCTGGAGCTGTCCTGATCAATAGCGAGGAGGAGACACGCTACGCCGCTGAGGTAGCACGCAAGACCTTCGGCGAGGAGCAAGTCGTTTACCCCAGCGCACGCTATATGAGTAGCGAGGACTTCGCCTTCATGCTCCAGAAGCAACGGGGTTGCTACCTAATGATAGGTAATGGCGAGACCCCGATGGTGCACAACCCTAAGTTTATCTTCAACAAGCAACTGCTCCCGATCGGGGCCTCCTACTGGGTCGCCTTAGCCGAGGACTACCTCCGCTAGCAGAGCTGACGCATTATAACTCGTCTGCTAGGAGCCACAGGGCGCGATATCCGAGGAAATCCCAAATAGCTTGGTGGAAAACAGAAATTCTCCACGGAGACGAGAAATAAAACTTCGGAAGAATGAAATGAAACTTCGGAAGAATGAAATCATAAGTCCGAAGAGTTTTGCCGCTCCTCACTGGAAAATCAAAGATCCCCACAGAGGAATTCACGATTTCCTCCGTAGAGACTAGTTCATTTTCATAATGCGTCAGCCCTGGGGGAGGGGAGGAATTACCAGACCAGATCTATAAAAAAACATTATATTTGCCTACGCAGATAGGACGAAAGAGAGATCCTCTATCTAAACGAAACATCAATCAAACCAATCTTCAAACAACTATG
>CABQOJ010000006.1 GCA_902465775.1 uncultured Porphyromonas sp.
GGTGCTCTCGGCCATGGCAGGCACGACGAACGATCTCGTGACGCTGACGCAGCTGATTACCTCTGGCGAGCGTGACCGTGCGACCCGTCATGTGGAGATGCTCCGCAGCCGCTACATAGACAATGTGGTGCCAGAGCTCTTTGCGGGGCATGAGCTACATCAGCAGCTGGCGGAGGAGGCTTTGACCCCAATCTTGGATAGCCTCCTGCTACAGACGCTCAACGAGGCTTTTACCCACAACGACGAGAAGCAGATCCTTGCCTGCGGAGAGATGATGTGTACCGCTCTGATGGCGCTTACACTACAGCTCTACGAGGGGATCACACCGCACAAGCTTCTGGCGCTAGACTTCATGCGCATTACTCACGAGGGACGACCAGACATCGAGTACATCGCTCAGCGGTTGCGCCCGATGGTCGAGGGAGTCCGCGATGCGGAGGCGCTCTTTCTCACGGAGGGGTACATCTGTCGCAACGCTTTCGGCGAGGTGGACAACCTGCGTCGTGGCGGTAGCGACTACAGTGCTACGCTCATTGGCGAGGCGGTACAAGCTGAGGAGATACAGATATGGACCGACATTGACGGGCTGCACAACAACGATCCACGGGTGGTCAATATGACGTCGCCAGTGCGTCGTCTGAGCTTTGGCGAGGCTGCCGAGCTAGCGCGTTGCGGTGCTAAGATATTGCACCCTGCTTGCATCGAGCCGGCACGACGTGCGGGTATCCCAGTGCGACTGCTCAACACGCTCGACCCCTCGGCCCCTGGCACGCTCATATCTCATGTAACAAACAGAGATATGATCAAAGCGATCTCGGCAAAAGACGGAATGTGTGTCGTGACGCTCTTGCTGAAACATCTGAGCAATAGCGACGTCTCTACGGGGCAATTCCTCATTACGCTGACGGAGGCTATGCACCGTCTGCACATAGAGCCGGACATCTTGATGGCTTCGGGCGATGGCTACGTCATCGTCGCAGAGGAAGACCCGGAGGCTATAGCTACGTTGATCGAGGAGATGACGCCCTGGGCAGAGGGCTCCGTGCAGAGCGACCTGTCGATCCTAGCAATCGTCGGAGATATGGGTTGGCATCGCATAGGCTTTGAGGCGCGTATCCTCGAGGCGGTGGACGATGTCGCTGTACGGCTTATCTGTTATGGAACTAGCAATAACAGCATTGACCTAGTCATCGCAACGGAAGAGAAGAAGCGTGCGATGGTCTATCTCTCGGATCACCTCTTCGCTCATCTGCGTACGCCAGGACCTGAAGTACTATAATAAGGTGTAGACTGGAGACACTCGCTCTACGTTATGACCCTCAAGCAATTCATCTCGGTCTCACGACCGTACAGTTGGCCAGCTTCGCTAGCACCGATAGCCGTTGCCATCGCTTTGGCTTGGCTACAGGGCGACTCTAACTGGCTCATCGCGGCGCTCTGCCTTATCGTGGGGCTGTCGGCACAATCCTTTTCCAACTGTTGCAACGACTACTACGACTTCAAGCGTGGCGCTGATGGCGAGGAGCGCGTAGGCTTTAGTCGTCCGCTCGCTTCGGGTCAATTGCGAGAGCGTGATATCATCGGGGTGGCTCTCTTTTGGGGGCTTATCGCAGCTGTGGCGGGGGTGACCCTTTGCCTGCTGACTAGTCCATGGCTACTGCTCCTCGGGGCGCTCATCATACTCTTCGCCTGGATGTACACAGGCGGTCCCTTCCCGCTCGCTTACCTTGGGCTAGGCGACGTGGCAGTGATGACCTTCTACGGCTGGGTCGCTGTCATGACCACTTACTACCTGCTGACGGGAGCGGTCACGACACAGAGCTTTCTCGTGGCAACAGCCATGGGAGCGGTGGCGGTCAATATTCTAGTGGTCAATAATTACCGAGACTACGAGGAGGATCGCAAGAACAATAAGCGGACGAGCATCGTACGTCTCGGCCAAGAGTTCGCTCCGAAGTTTTACTTGGCCAACATACTCCTCGCATGGCTCCTCTCCATCGTCGCTTTCAAGGGAAACATCTGGGGCATCGTCCTACTCCTCCCCTACCTCCTCTACGCGCTATCCGTATACCGTCAGATGATCCATGTGACTGGCAGCCAGCTCAACGCTGTGCTCAGGCGCACCTCTATGGGTGTCGTCTTGCTAGCCGTCGTACATATAGCAGCCTATCTGATTGACGGGCTGTTGCTTTAGTCGAACATTTCTCCCTTTATCCTTATGTCTTCTACAGACCTCTCCTCATATCGTCTAGACTTTCCACTCATACAGCACTACGCCTCAGCGCAGCCTGGCTGGGTCTACCTAGACAGCGGTGCCACTACGCAAAAGCCCCAAGTGGTCATCGATGCTATCACCGAGGGCTACACACGATACAACGCCAACGTCCACCGAGGCGTCTACCAACTCAGCCGTGAGGCGACCGATCGCCACGAAGCTGCGCGCGCCACGCTGGCACATTTCATCGGAGCGTCCGACCCTAACGAAGTAATCTTCACACGCGGCACCACCGAGGGGCTCAACCTGCTAGCCTCTACAGCTGGCGAAACGCTCGTCGGGCCCGATGACGAAGTGCTCATCACCGCCATGGAGCACCACGCTAACCTTGTGCCGTGGCAACAACTCTGCCTACGCAAAGGAGCGCATCTGCGCGTCGCTCCGCTTCTAGCGGACGGTTCGCTGGACCTCTCCGCCTTTGAGGCGCTACTCTCCGACCGCACCAAGATCGTCGCCGTGGCGCATGTGAGCAACGTCCTCGGCACGGTCAATCCCGTCGCACAGCTAGCCCGTTTGGCTCACGACAAGGGTGCTATCATCATCGTCGACGGAGCGCAGTCTGCGCCCCACATGTCGGTCAATGTGCAGGAACTCGGTATCGACGCTTACGTCTGCTCATCTCATAAAGTGTACGGCCCCACAGGCATCGGCATTGTATGGGGACAGCGTAAGCTCCTCGAGCAGATACCGCCCTACCAGTATGGTGGCGAGATGATTGAGCACGTATCATTTGAGGAGACCACCTTCAACGAACTGCCGTACAAGTTTGAGGCAGGCACGCCCGACTTCATCGGTTCGCACGCTTTTGCCACAGCCGTTGAGTACATCTCCGCTATTGGCCTCGACCGCATCCACGCTTACGAGACAGAGCTCCTAGAGCATCTCACGCAGATCATCAGTCAGGAGCCTTCGCTCGAGATCCTCGGTACCGCCCCTGGCAAGGGAGCCGTCGTCACCTTCATCAGCCATCAGGCACACGCTTACGATCTCGGTCTGCTCCTAGACCAGCAGGGCGTAGCACTCCGCACGGGCCATCACTGCGCTATCCCGCTCATCGAGGGTATGGGACACCATGCCACGATCAGAGCTTCCCTCGGCCTGTACAACACGCACGAGGATCTAGATATCTTTGCGAAAGCGCTACACCGTGCGCTCACCATGCTAGGCTAAAGGTGGCTATGTCCTTACTACATCGCTACGCATCGGACGGACTCATCGAGTGCGGCTGTGACGAGGCTGGACGAGGAGCCCTCGCTGGCGACCTCTATGCGGCAGCTGTCGTCTGGCCCGACACGCTAGACCATCCGCATCTGCGAGATAGTAAGAAGCTCACAGCAAAGCAGCGCGAGGAGCTGCGTCTCTTCATCGAGGAGCATGCCACAGCGTGGGCAGTAGGCGTGGCAACCGTTCAGGAGATCCAGCGGATCAACATCCTCCACGCCTCTATGCTTGCCATGCAGCGGGCTATCGAGGCATTGCCCTGCACACCCGAGCGTTTGCTCATCGATGGCAACTACTACGACCCGCGCCCCGACGAGGTCGAATACCACACCATCGTCAAGGGCGACGACCGCTACCTAGCCATCGCCGCCGCCTCTATCCTGGCCAAGACGCACCGAGACGAGTATATGACCCAGCAGGCGCAAGAATACCCGCACTACGGCTGGGAGCAAAACAAAGGTTACCCGACAGCGCAGCACCGTGAGGGGATCCGCCAGCACGGCCCCTGCCCATTGCACCGACAGGGCTTCCAGCTCTTGCAGCCCGAGCCCCTATTTGACCTTGAGAGATAAGTTTCGTACCTTAGGCGTACACTATAAAAAAGACAAGCACTATGACTAATCCAAGTAATCAAGCGAAGCGCAAGCTGGTCATCCTCACTGGCGCTGGCGTCAGTGCCGAGAGTGGCATATCGACCTTTAGAGATAGTGACGGGTTGTGGGAGAACTACCCCGTCCAGGACGTAGCCTCCATCGAGGGCTTCGTACGCAATCCTCAGCTGGTACTAGACTTTTACAATGCTCGTCGTCGTGACTATGTAGGCTGTGAGCCCAATGCGGCACACTATGGACTGGCCGAGCTAGAGCGTCAGTACGATGTAACCGTCGTGACGCAAAATGTGGACAACCTCCACGAGCGTGCTGGCAGCAGCAAGGTCATCCACCTCCATGGCGAGCTGATGAAAAACTGCTCCGTGCGCAATACGCAGAAGACTTATCCCGTCGATCCCAAGCACCCCGACCTGCATGTGGGCGACCTGGCTCCTGATGGGTCGCAGCTGAGACCTTTTATCGTATGGTTTGGCGAGGCAGTCCCCATGATCGAGCCAGCCATTCGTGAGGCAAGCCAGGCAGACATCATGGTGGTCGTCGGTACCTCGCTCAATGTCTACCCCGCTGCGAGCCTCCTCGCTTACGTTCCCAACGGCACCCCAATCTACCTCATTGATCCCAAAGAGGTCAATACGCACGGCATCGCTCATGTCACACACATTCAGAAGGTTGCCACGCAAGGGGTCAAAGAGTTGCTTGACATCTTGATGCCTCAGTCGTAATAGTCCTTTCCTCCGCTCATGTCTACTCACACCATACAGCAACGCCTCTCTAGGACACTCCTCCTGCTCCCCATCCTTGTGCTGAGCCTCCTCTGCAGTTGCCACAAGCAACAGAGATACCACATATCAGGATACACCGATGCGCAGGAAGGCGCCGACCCGCCTTTGCTTAAGTTGACTCTAGACGGTAAAACCATCGACAGCTGCTTTGTGTACAAAGGGGAGTTCCACCTCAAGGGCAACTATGTGGACAGTATGAGCCAAGACATCGCTTACCTAGAGATAACCGGAGAGCCGCCTATCCCAATCGTCCTCTCGACACAGCCACTCGCTATTGACTTCATCAAGCGTAGACTAATCGAGGGTGACTATCTCAATCAAGAGCTCGACCGCCTCTACGTCTCCCTTGACAGCTTGGGAGGAAACTTCAAGCGAAAGCTGGCCAACGTACCGCCCGACAGTGCGCTCTATGACACCTTCGATCAGGGCTTTAAGTCCGCCATCGACAACTACACCGCACTGGCTAAAGACTATTGCCTGCGCCACCCCAACGACCCCGTCGGAATCATCGCCTCGGTAATGCTCCTGACGATCAACTATGAGAGCCTCCTCGAGACGGCGCCTTTCGTGCGAAGCCATATGGGCCCCCTCGTCTTGAAGAATAGCGAGATAGATCTCTACCTAAGCACCGTAGACAACTTCTACCGTACCGCTCCTGGCACCCCCATCATAGACCTTCCCCTAGAGACACTAGAGGGCGATACGACCTCCCTATCCGACCAGTTGCTCCCAGGCTGCTACACCCTCCTGCACTGCTGGGCTGGCTGGTGCAAGCCTTGCCTAGACGAGATGCCCAACCTGATCAAAGCTTACAAAATCTACCATGAGCGCGGACTAAACATGGTCGGCATCTTCCTCTGGGACGATCGGTACAATCTAAAGATGCTACAGTCCGAGTACCAGCTTCAGTGGCCACAACTCTACGAGCCCACCTCCCGGACATCCATCACTTACGGGATCTATAGCATCCCCGAGATTATGCTGATAGCGCCCGACGGGACGATCGCCGCGCGCTCCCTACGTGGTGCTGAGCTCTTCGACACGCTTGAGTCAATCTATCGCTAAGGTATGACCGGGCTCCCTCCCATAGATCCGCTCCTAGACGAGCGCATGATGCAGCTAGCCCTCCAGCAGGCTCTCGTAGCTTACGAAGCTGACGAAGTGCCCATCGGAGCTGTCATAGCGGTCGGCACACGCATCTTAGCAAAGAGTCATAATCAAGTCGAGCTGCTCAACGACCCCACGGCCCACGCCGAGATGCTCGCCATCACGCAGGCCACCGCAGCCATCGGTGGCAAGTACCTCCCGCAGTGCACGCTCTACGTGACCGTCGAGCCCTGCCCCATGTGTATGGGAGCCTTGCGCTGGACACAGATAGGACGTATCGTCTATGGCACCGCCGACCCCAAGGGCGGCTATATGCGCTACAGCAATACGCTCCCCCACCCCAAGAGTGTCGTCATGGGAGGCGTCTGCGAGGAGGAGTGTCGCGAACTGATGGTCTCCTACTTCCAGCGCAAGCGCCGCTCTCGCTAACTGCTCAGAATTTTCAAGTACACTTGAAAAATACCTCTACTTACAGAGAAATTTCAAGTGTACTTGAAATTCTTGCTCCGATAAGGGTACTGGCCCAAGAGACAGCTTGTAGGAAGCATCAATTAAATAGTTATTAAACGGAGAACAGTCACTCTTGTGCCTGTTCTTTATTTTGACCTTTACGAGCAATCCGCGACGAATGCCTCTAGGTCGTCGAAGCAAAACCCCGCCAAACCTTGGTTTCACCTAGTGAAACTAAAGTTTCATACGGGAGAAACTGTTCGCATCTGGGCTGACGGATTATTCAGAATGAGTTCATCTATGTCTCTATCAAGGGAATCGCAAGATTCCTCGGTGGAGACTTTTCATTTTCCACCGAGAAATAGAGAAACTCTTCGGACTTATGACTTCATTCTTCCGAACTTTCGTTTCATTCTTCCGAAGTTTCATTTCATGCCTCCGAGGAAATCGCTGTTTTCCACAGAGCTATTCGGGATTTCTTCGGGAGAGATTCAGATTTTCTGAATATCGGAGTCGTCAGAAAGCGCTATCTTCGTGCAGTGAAAGCGTCACGAGGCTGTAGACGCTTCTCACACGAACGAATGAAACTTCGCCAAATGCCATGCCGACCGCCAGACTAGTACATAACTTTCTGTTCCCACCGAGACATCTCTCTACCGATGCGCTCGCCAAGGCGGTGCAGGGCAAGACGATCCTCATCACGGGCGCTTCGTATGGTATCGGGGAGGCTCTAGCGCATCGTCTCGCTGAGGCTGGTGCACACTTGATCCTTGTGGCACGTACGGCTGAGCGACTGAAGGCTCTAGCAGATAACCTGGCGACGACGGCAGCCTCTGTGCGGTGGCGAAGCGTGGATCTGAGAGTTGAAAAAGAGGTGGCAGATCTGATCGCATGGGTACGAGCAAACTACTCACAGCTCGATGCGCTAATACTCAATGCGGGGAAATCGATACACCGCGCCTTCTACGACTCGCTAGATAGGTATCACGATGTGACTAGAACGATCACGACGAACTACACCAGCTCCGCGCAGCTTATCATGGGACTGGCCACGCTCCTGCCCCAGGGTAGCGGTCAAATCATCGCTTCTAATGCGGCTAGCACCTTGATGCCCCCAGCTCCTGGGTGGTCTGCTTATCAAGCCTCCAAGAGCGCTTTAGACAGCTATCTACGAGCTATTCGTCCAGAGCTACGACAGAGAGGGGTCGTGGTATCACTGCTTTACCTGCCCCTAGTACGCACGAGGATGATCGCCCCGACTGAGATGTACCGCTCTGCGCCAGCACTCACGCCCGAAGAGGCTGCCGAGCGTATAGCTTGCCTACTCTGTAGTCGACGAGCTAGCTTTATCCCGTGGTGGGTACGGTTAGCTCGTCCGTTTATGCCTCTCTTGCGTCCAGTTGTTCAGTCTATTGCTATGCGTCATCTATGAGTCGGAGCTTACTGCACAAACTATATCGCCTGCACTTGCTCTCACCGAGCGGTATCGCACGCTTGCTCCATGCGCTATGGCGTGAGGGCGTCAACTTGATGGCGGTGACCCGCTTTGCCGCACACTACTATCCCTCTATGCTAGCTGTCGCTGATGAGAGGCAAAGCTACACTTACCAGGAGCTTCATGTCAAAGCTAGAGCTTGGGCTAGAGTCCTCTACGAGCAAGGTTGGCGACGAGGCATGCGCTGTGCACTGCTAGGGCGTAACTCGTCAGAGATGGTGATCGCCTCTCTAGCTCTCTCTCGTCTCGGGGTACACATATATTATATGAGTACTGATCTAAACAAAGAACAGGTAAAGCAACTGTGTCAAGAGCGACAGATAGAGACGGCTCTCGTGCAGGAAGAGTATGCCGACCGAATGCCTAGCGAGCTAGCTGTCAAGCTACTGGAGGACTTGAGCGAGAGTGATGAAAGTCTATCTAAAGGGCGCATCCCGAAAGGTCGCGGAGGACGTATCATCGTCCTAACAGGTGGCTCCTCGGGTCACTACAAGGTGGCTGCACGTAAACCTAGTGTGACCGCTTTCCTGCATCCTTTCTTTGCCTTGCTCAGAGAGATCCGACTAGACGAGTGCCGATCGGTTTACATCGCCCCACCACTGTACCACGGCTTTGGCTTAGCTTCGCTAATTGTGGCTCTGGTGATGGGACGGAGCGTTTACCTGAGCAAGCGCTTTGACGCTCAGTCCGCCACGCGCTTACTCTCGGAGCACTCCATTGAAGTACTCATAGCAGTACCACTGATGCTACGACGACTGATCAATGAATCGCCAAGCGAAATACAATCGTTACAACGTATCCTCTCGGGTGGGGCTCCGCTCGATGCCCCACTAGTGAGAGCTGTAGAGCAGCATTGGGGAGCTGTACTCTACAATCTATATGGTACGAGCGAGGCTGGCTTCTTTATACTGGCGACACCTGAGATCCTGCACGAAGCACCCCTAGCGCTGGGCAAGCCTATACGTGGTGTGCGATGCAAGATCGTCAGACCTGATAGCCAAGGGGTAGGTGTGCTAGCCGTCCGCAGTGGCTGGGCTATGGACGACCGCAAGGGTAACTGGCAGGAGACTGGCGATCTAGCATGGATGGACGAGAGCGGAGTGCTCTTCCTGCGAGGACGAGCCGACTCAATGATTCTATCGGGTGGCGAAAACGCTTACCCAGAGGTACTCCGCGAAGCTTTAGCAGCCCTTGATGCGGTGAAGGATGTGGCTGTGGTAGCCTATCCAGATCTAGAGTTTGGCGCACGGCTGGCAGCATTCGTGGTACTAAAGGATGGTTATAGCTCTACCTCTGAGAAAGATCTACGGCTTCTACTCTCAGCAAAGCTTCCTCGCTACCAAATGCCCGGGCGGATCATACGCTTAGCAGCGTTGCCACGGCTGGAGAATGGTAAGGTGGCGGAGGGTACACTCAGAGAGATGATGGAGGTAACAGCACAAGCAGAGGAGCGCTATGAAGATCGTGCGTAATAGGTGGATCCCCTTTAGGGGCTTCTCGGCTATCAATCTCTTCGGAGTCATCTTCGTTCGCAAAGATCTCCCCGAGGAGTACCTGACGAATACGCGTTGGCTGGAGACCATCGTGCGTCACGAGCGTATCCACACCCGTCAGATGCTGGAGCTACTGGTGATTCCTTTTTACCTCCTATATATAATAGAGTGGCTGGTGCGTCTCGCTATCTGTCGCAATGCCGATCGAGCCTACCGCTCCATCTCCTTCGAGCAGGAGGCTTACGACCACCAGGACGACCCTACGTACGGCCAGCGGAGGAGACCTTACGCCTTCCTACGGTACTGGCGGTTCTAAATTCTTTTTTCGTACCTTTGCAACCGTCTAGCGAGAGAGGCATCGCCCAGATGGCGGAATTGGTAGACGCGTCGGTCTCAAACACCGATGGGGTTAAACCTGTGCCGGTTCGATCCCGGCTCTGGGCACAAAAGTTAAGAGCGAAGGCTAAGCGGTCAAGTCAACCACTTAGCCTTCGCTCTCTAATTTCTAATCTCTAATCTCTAACTTCTAAAGTCCAATCTCTAGCTTTCTTCTTATATTTGCACCTAGCAAACGATAGACAACTCACATGCAGCGCAAAGATCCTAAGCCTCTAGGGGAAATCATATCCGACTGGCTCTCCGAGAGCCCAGAGGTAGACCAAGGGCTCCTCGAGCTCAAGGCGCTCCAATACTTGCACACACGCTTCTACCCGCTCAGACGACAGATACGTGAGCTATCGATCTCAGACCATACACTGCGGATGCGCATCACCTCGGCTAGCCTGCGACAAGAGATACAGCTGACGCAGCATCAGCTCATAGAGCAGATCAATGCGCACCTACAGTACGACCTTATAGACGAAATCATAATCCGATGAAGCAGAGACTCGCTTACTTCTTTCACACTACCAGACGGACGATCCTGACTACGCTACTTTTGCTCCCGCTACTCCTCAGCAGTAGTTGTAGCAAGGTCGGAAAGGGGGTCTTTGGCTCTACCCCACTACTTGTAGACTATGTGGATGTGCATCAGGGGACGTGGGACGCTGAGCATAGTGAGGAGATATTTCCCATCGTGCAGCTTCCTCATAGTTTGTTGCGTATCATCCCGTTCAAGGAGAGCTTGCGGTCGGCTCGTATCAAGGGGCTACCGCTCTACACGCCAGACATAGATGGTCGCCCGCTCTTCTACCTAATCCCCACGAGTGCCCATGCTAATCAAGACCCTTCAGGGGGACTCAGCTTTGACTTTCAGGAGATTACCCCCTACAGCTACCACCTTTACCTTGATAAGTTGCAGATCAATGTGGACTTTTCGCTTACCTCTATGAGTGGTCTCTATGATCTTTCCTCTCGCGACTACAATGGTAGCGACACGCATCAGCTCTCCTTATATATAGACCGCCGAGACTCGACCTCCTGGGAGCAAGTGGCCGATGATGCTCTCACGGCTGAGGTCGCCTACGGGGGCACCACGCCGACACGCATCTACCTATACCTGCAGCTCAACACGAATATAGAGCAGATGACGAGTGCCATATCCCCCAGCGACACGACCTATGAGTGCCTCACGCTACGACTACAGAAGCCCAATAAGCGAATCGTCGCCAAGTACGGTATATCACTCATTAGTTGCGAGCAAGCTAAGCGAAACTTAACCACACAGATCCAAAGCTTCGAGTACTCTCCACTGGTCAAGGCTGCCCGTAACGAATGGCAGAAGAGCCTGCGCAAAGTGGAGGTTTCTGGCGGTACAGAGGTGAACATGCGTAAGTTTTACACCGCTCTATACCGCTCACACCTATGGCCCGTCAGCATCTCCGAGGATGGGCAGTACTACTCCCCTATCGATGACTCGGTGCATAGCGACGAGGGGATCACACAGTACAGCCAAGATGACCTAAGCTACACCTACGAGACCAACTACCCTCTGCTGATGCTCTATGAGCCGGACATGATGCATGAAGTTATCGTCTCGTATCTCCGAGCTATACGTGACTCTGGGGGACGGCTCCTAGAGACGCTCGACCTAGGGAGTGTGATCTACACGAAGGAGTCGCCACTGCTCTTCCTCCTCACGGATGCACTCGCCAAGGGGCTCCTCGACGAAGATATCAAACAAGCCTTTGAGGTGCTCCGCACCGCTATTGATGCCGACCCAGAGCGACGCTCTGGTTACAAGCTCTGGTGCCTTTCACAGCTTGCCAATAGTCTCGGTTACACAGCTCTTGCTAGAGAGTACTCAGAGCTGAGCGACACCTATATACCCGTAGCTGGCAGGCTCTCGGCACAGCAAGTCGCCTCCATCCTAGAGCATCCGAGTGACTCGGCTCCTATACTACTACCCGAGGGACAGATCAATATTGATAGCCTCTTCAGCAGTTCGCTACACTCGCTCAATGTTGATCCCGATCTCTTCGCTTTCCTCTTTACCTACAACTTGATGGGTCGTCCACACGATGCGCAGAAGTTTGTCCGTCACACCATCGACTACTTCTTTGGAGTCGGTTCTTTCGGCTATCCAGGGCCTGACGACTACGGCTCTCTGAGCGCATCACTGGTCTTTGCCATGATGGGCTTATACCCTGTAGCGCCAGGCATCAACGGCTACTCGATCGTCGCACCTTCCTTCAACGAGATCAACGTTGATATGGGAGGCGGGCGCCATCTCACGATCAAAGCGCAGGGAGCTTCCCAAGTCAATAAATATATCTCAGACCTTACCATCGGAGGACGACCCCACACCGTTTATTGGGTCAAGCACAGCCAGATAGCGGGAGGCGGTACCATCTCAATGTTCCTCTCCGATGCGGACAATTGACCACTTGAACCTTCAACCCCTTGCATATCTAGTAGAAATGTTGTAAGTTAGTGGCGGAATAAGGAAACTCATACAAATCATTAAGTACATACAGTTATGGCAAAGGAAACAATCTCATTCAACGAACTGCGTCGCATCAAGGATAGCCTACCCGATGGCTCTATGCACAAGATCGCAGAGCAACTAGGTCTCCGCGTAGACACCGTCAGAAACTACTTCGGAGGTGCTAATTACGAAGATGGACGTGGTGCTGGAGTGCACATCGAGGCAGGTCCCGACGGTGGCATCGTAGTCATCGATGACAATACCATCCTCAACCAGGCACGAGGCATCATTGGCGAGGAGCCTGTCCTCTAAAGAAAAAGCTTTCAGCAGTCAGTGGCTTACCAGTCACTGACTGCTCTTCTACCACCCTAACACAAGGTTGTCGTCACCTAGCGGCGCCACACGCTTACATTAACCATTAACACTACATCTATGCCACAAGACAAAGACCAGTCCAAGCTGGTGACTGTAGCTATACACACCTACGAGAAGGCGCAGATACTCCAGAGCCTGCTCCAAAGCCAAGGCATACCAGCTACGCTACACAATGTCAATACCGTACAGCCTATCTTCTCGACGGGGGTACGAGTACGTATCGCAGAGCGTGACCTGCCTCGCGCACTAGCCTACATAGAGGATCTCAAGTGGGATCTAGACGAGGCATACGATGTCCTGCAGGAGAAGTCTGACCTAGCCAACGAATCACCCGACACGGCTCACGTCGCTGCATACAAGGGATACGTGCTCATCCCCGTGGACTTCAGCTCTTATACGGACAAGATCGTCAAGCTCGGCTTCCACTTTGCAGCACGCCGAGAGCTACACGTACTACTCATGCACGTATATATGGGCACAATGCCTCAGATGAACTTCCCCTATGGTGACTTTACCGCACTGCTACCACAGATACAGGAGGCTTCACAGCAGGAGGCAGGAAAAGCTGAGCGTCAGATGACTGAGCTCTCGAAAGAGATCGATGCCAAGATGGCTGACGGCTCACTACCCCAAGTCACCTACCGCACCACCATCCGTGACGGCATCCCTGCCGATGAGATCCTACGCTATGCTAAGCGCAACCTCCCCGCCATCATCATCATGGGTACACGAGGCAAGACGGAGGATAGCGACTACATCGTCGGTAGTGTCGCTGCCGAAATCATTGACCGCGCACAGGCTCCCGTCCTGGTAGTCCCAGAGAAGATTGCTATCGACGACCTCATGCAGGTCAAGCATGTAGGCGTGGCGACCAGCTTCGACCAGAGAGACCTCGTACTCTTCGATCAGATGATGCAACTGATGAAGCCCCTAGCGCCAGAGTATAGACTCTTCAACGTGTCACGCTCTGAGGGCAAGTGGGGAGACGTACAGCTACAAGCCATTCAGGAGTACAATAAGCAGCAGTACCCCGAGGCGCACATTGAGTGGACCAAGCTAAGCGAAGGGGAGCTCTATGCCGCTCTAGAGGAGTTTGTCGCAAACCATCAGGTCGAGCTGATTGTGGTCAATACCTACAAGCGACGTGTACTCGCCAAGCTCTTTAATCCAACGATGGCTCGACGCATGCTCTTCCACGCAGGGACGCCTATCCTCGTGATGCACAGCAATTCATCTAGGTAAAAGCCCCTCCTAGCCGGAGGACAGCTATAGATACGACGAGAGCTCCGTAAGTCTTCTTTGACTTGTGGAGCTCTCTTTATATATGGAGTCTCCCTAGGGCTTTACTTATCCGAGGGAAAAGCTGAGGAGACGAGCTTCTGAATGTCCTTCGGAGCAAAGGCGCCCGTGAGACCGACTACATAGTACTCATCTTCATCCTGGACAGAGATAAGTAGCTCACGACACTTGCGCCAGCAGCAGATGCCAGACTCGCGAGAGACGATCTGCACGTTGAGATTGTCCTCTGGTTGATTGACCACAAGCAGTGGTTTGATGGAGCGATGCAACCCAGGCGTCAGCATCGGAGCGAACGCCTTCTGGAGCTTGTCAATAGACTCAGGCGTTGAGGCTATGTAGACGTCGAGAGACTTCAGCTTCTTGAATAGCGTCCCGACGTTGCCCATGACAGAGGCGCTATTCCCCTTCTTGATTATCTTCGTGACGCTCTTCATAGGGATCATATCCAGCAAGTCTCCATTGAAGGAGAAGACCTGCACACCATCCGCCGCCGTAGGTAGAGCTTCAGCATCTACATACTTGAAGGGGCTAGTCTGCGCCACAGCGCCTAGGGTCATCGTGAGTACCAGTAGCATGGCTAGTAGTCGTGATAGAGGTAGTTTGATTCGTCTCATATTATAAGGTATTGGTTGGTCAAATAGTCATTTGCGGATGGCTAAAGCAGCGCTTAGTCGGCCAAAAGAAGCTAGAGATCTGCTTCCCCCCTATTCTATAGACGATCTGTAGAGGTAAATGTTGCAATACCTCTCACGAGAGCTCCTACGAAGCTCCTCGGATAGCAGATTAGTAGTGTGAAGTTTGCTACCTTTGCAGGCGATTCTGGTGAGTTAATGTTGATTTTATAGAGATGAAGTCTCTCGTACAATGCTTTTGGGTGCTCTTTTTCTTTGCCGTGGGCGAACTGATCGGCATGATGATCGGGCACTTTCTACCAGGGAGTGTGATCGGACTGATCCTCCTCTTTCTAGCTCTAGAGACAAAGCTGATCAAGCCTGACAAGGTGGACAGCGTTGCCAAGTTTCTTACGCTCAATATGGGGCTCTTCTTCGTGCCAGCTGGCGTGGGGCTGATCACCCAAGTGGATCTTATCAAGCAATACTGGGCTGCCATCATTATTTCTATGGTCGTCAGCACGGCACTGGTCTTGGTGGTCGTAGGACGGATGCAGCACCGCTTCGAGCGGCACCATAAGGAGCAAATACCTAACGACAACGCATGATGGACTTCGTCACACTACTCCTAAGCAAGCCGGTCTACTGCTTGCCACTCACCATAGGGATCTACTTCCTCAGCTTGCTCCTATACCGCAAGGTGAGGATCGGGCTCTTTCACCCGCTCATCGTTACCATCGGACTCATCATCTTGATGCTCTACCTCTCGGGGACCTCGTACGAGGAGTATAAGCAGGGGAGCCAGCTGATCGACTTTCTCTTAGGGCCTTCGGTCGTATCACTGGGCTACATCCTCTACGAACAGTCTAAGTACCTCCGCGGTCGCGTCGTCTCCATCATGTTTTCACTCTTTGTAGGCTCGCTGATCGGCATACTCAGTGCTGTTGGGCTAGCCTATGCGCTAGGTGCTGGTGCCCCCATAGCCCACTCGATGGAGTCTCGATCGGTCACGACCCCTATCGCTATCGCACTCTCAGAGCAGTCGGGCGGTATCCCTGCCCTGACAGCCGTCGTGGTCGTCATCTCTGGTATCATCGGTGGCGTCATAGGACCTCCACTCTTCAAGTGGTTACGCATAGAGAGCCGCATCGCCAAGGGACTGGCACTAGGTGCAGCAGCGCATGGCGTGGGCACCTCGGTAGCCATCCAGATGGGAGCCCTAGAGGGCGCTATCGGGGGCTTGGCTATTGGCATCATGGGCGTCTTCACCTCCATACTAATACCGATCGTCCACTACGTGGCTCAGCTCTTTGTCTGAGGTCGTATGTGGTTGAAAAAAGGTACCTTTACCGCATCAAATCACTATCTCTATGATTAGATTTACTCGAAACATACTCTTAGCAACGCTCTGCTTGCTTTGCAGTATCACCTTGGCGCAGGCGCAGATCTCCTTCGGCGGAGTGCCTGCGATCACAACCCAATCACATCGTGTGGTCGAGATCGTTCCTCCGTTCAACGCTCAGGACTTGCGCTCGGCAGAGCAATGGCATCAGGTAGACGACGGCTCACCGCTCATCGTGGGGCGCATGCTACCGCTCTCGGGAGACTTCTACCAGCAGGCGACCCATGAGGTAGTCCAGGGGCGGAGTGTCTATCATCTGGAGCTCACAGCTCCTGACGCACGAGGCTTGTCGCTTTCGTTTGACAAGCTTGCGCTGCAACCAGGCGATCGCCTCTACCTCTTTGATCCCGCTAGAAAGCAAGTGCTAGGAGCCTTCACCAGTGAGAGCAATCCCGATGGCGGAGTCTTCGGCACCAACCCCATTGCGGGCAGTTCGCTGGTCATACAGTACGAGCCTGCGGGAGCTTTGGCGGACATCCAGCTAAAGCAGCTCGGCTACTTCTTCGAGTCAGTTGCCGCTCCTTATAATATCCTTGGCGAGGGAGCCTCAGGCGTCTGCAATGTCAACGTCAACTGCTCCGAGGGTGCCGACATGCAGAATGTCAAGAATGGTATCGTGCAGATACTTGCTGTCATCGAGGGTAACATTGGTTCTTGTAGTGGCACGCTGGTCAATAACACCAATCAGGATTGGCGTCCGCTCATTATGACCGCTCAGCACTGTACTTTTGGCAAGAACCCGCTCACGGGCGAGCTTATGAATACAACTGAAGAGGACTTTCGTCAGTGGGTCTTCAACTTCCACTACGAGCGTCCCGGATGTGCCAACAATCAGTGGGTAGGCGAAAAGGCTTACTCCATCAGTGGCGCTAAGCGTCTGGCTCAGGTCCCGATGGATCACGGTAGTGATGGGCTACTCGTTGAGGCGCTAACGCCGATACCCGATTACTACGGCGTTTACTACAACGGCTGGGACCGCTCTGGTACGCTAGAGCCTACGGCTAAGGGATTACACCACCCGAGTGGCGATGTGATGAAGATATCTACGATCAAAGAGCCTCTCATAAGTGGCACTTGGATGACGAAAGACAATATTAGCGCAAAAGATGCACACTTTGTGGTGCGCTATGCGAAGACTGAGAATGGGCACTGCGTGACCGAAGGTGGTAGCTCAGGATCAGGACTCTTTAATAGTAAGGGCCTCCTCATCGGCACGCTCTCAGGAGGTGCTGCTGAGTGTAATAAAGGGATCAATGCTCTAAATATGTACGGCAAGCTGAGTGAGCACTGGGCTCGATCCAAGCAAGATGACTCACTGCATCTACAACCGCTCGCACAGATACTAGATCCCAAGGGTCATGGCACAGCGATGACTCTGTCTGGTGCCTACAAGCCTGGTGCCACACTGATCGCTCCCGTGACGAAGCTACAAGGCGTCTACCAGGATGGTCAGGTAGCTCTATCATGGCAACCGATGACCGCCTTGCCCGCAGGCATCACAGCTGAGGTACAGATCTTGCGCAACGGCAAGGAGCTCCAGCGTCTGCCCATCAGCACGGGACACTATACAGATAGTCAGGTAGGAGACGAGAGCGGCATCGTAACCTACACGCTACGCTACCAGTATACCATAGGGCTGGAAGATACAAGGCACTACACAGCTCCTCGTCATATCTCTTTCTTCACATCAGACCTAGCGGGCGTCTCGCAGTTTGAAGAGAAGAAGGCGGGAAGCCAAGTGACCCTCACCTGGCATAAGCCTATCAATCGTCAGCTCATCTCTCAGCTCACACTCTCCAGCGAAAGCGAAGCTCAGGCTGTGGCTCCTCTAAGGTACCCAGACTTAAATCCTGATTACAAGGAGGTCTACCTGGGCGTCCGCTACGATGGTCATGACTTCGCTTCCCTAGGACAGACCCGCCTAGCTGCGATGCACTTTATACCAGCACGCATACCTCGTGCGCACACCTACACACTCTTCGTGCGCAATGGTCAGAATATACATGTCATCACCAGCCTTGCAGATCTGGATTGCTACGAAGTGCTTGACGATGATGCCACCACGACGATAAACTATCCTGTCGGAGATAAGTTTGAGCAGAAGAAGTGGCTCTGGGTAAAGGGCTTTACGCCAAAGGTGATACGCCCCGAGGAGATGCTCGTCGTAGGTTATAGGCTTCAAACAAGAGCGTCCTTCGATAGGGATGTAGCGATGATCGACCCCACACCAGCTACCGAGTGGAGCAACCGTCACAACGTCCTCTCCTTTGATACGCACTACTGGATGCCTGCAGACATTCAGGGATCCCTACCTATCAACGGTGGCGCCCTTGCCATCGAGTTTATGATAGATGATGCCGAGCCGGGCGCACCTGTTGATGTGACGGGATCAATAGCTCGTGGCTTCCACCCAGCGCAGTGGCCCGTGGTCAAAGAGTATATCATCTATGCCGATGGCACCGAGATAGGACGCACGCAAGGGCTCAGCTACACAGTTCCCAATGCAACGGGCAAGAAGTACAGCGTCAAGCCACTCTACGAGAGTGGTCTCATATCGGCCACCAGTCCAGTGCTGACAACGAGCGACGCCGTACGTGTCTACCCGACGATCTGCACAGATCATCTGACGATTCAGACGAATGGCGTGACAGGTAGCTACCAGCTCTACACGCTCGACGGCACGCGCCTCTCCGAGGGCGTACTCGCAGACCGTACCATCGACACCTCCTCGTGGGCTGTCGGCAGTTACCTCCTACAGGTGACGCTTGCGGACGGCACGACGACGCTCCACCGCATCGTCAAGCGATAGACACCCACAGAGCCATCGACCAGAGATAGGGCACTCCTCATCAGAGGGGTGCCCTTTTTCTTCGTAGGCGGGCGTAGCGATATGGCTGTCCTCTCCTGAAATAGTACACAGTTGGGGAGCCAACCCCAACAGCAATGAAAC
>CABQOJ010000007.1 GCA_902465775.1 uncultured Porphyromonas sp.
GCACCCTCTCGTCCGTTCTCGTCGGACACCCCGCCTTTACCGTAACTTCTGGCGAAGTGACTTATCTTGGTCAGGATCTGCTGGCTATGGATGCGGTAGAGCGAGCACATGCTGGGCTCTTCCTCAGCTTCCAGTATCCCGTAGAGATACCAGGCGTGAGCATGGTCAACTTCATGCGCTCTGCTCTCAACGAGCGTCGCAAGACTCAAGGCGAAAAGCCAATGCCCGCTGGCGAGTTCCTCAAGATGCTAAAAGAGAAGCGCGAGGTGGTCGGTCTCGACGATCGTCTTCTCAAGCGTTCGGTCAATGAAGGCTTCTCCGGTGGTGAGAAGAAGCGCAACGAAATCTTCCAAATGGCGGTCCTCGAGCCACGGCTCTCGATACTCGATGAGACCGACAGCGGACTAGACATTGACGCTCTACGTGCTGTCGCTCACGGAGTCAACACGCTCCAGCGTCCCGACAGCGCTTGCGTCGTCATCACCCACTACCAGCGACTGCTGGACTACATTAAGCCGCAGTTTGTCCATATCCTATACAAAGGTCGGATCGTCACATCGGGCGGACCCGAGCTAGCCCTCAAGCTAGAGGACGAAGGGTACGACTGGATCAAGGAAGAGGTAGCTAAAGAGGAGAAGCAATGAGTCCACGTAAGCAACCACCCACAGCGCACCTGCAGTACCTAGACCTTTACCAGTCTCAGCAGGACTATATTGAGCAGCACAGTTTACCCGTGCTACAAGCGCAGCGAGCCTTCGCACAGGAGGCTCTGAGCGAGTACGCCTTGCCCCAGCGAGGTATGGAGGATTGGCAGCGTATAGACATTGAGTCACTCTACGCTCCCGACTATGGGATCAATCTACAGGAGCTAGACCTAGCCCCCGCAGGGCATAAGCAACTCCCGCAGTATAGCTGTGATCTATCGGTCAATGCCCTCACCATCAAGGCGAGCGCTCTCAACAGCAACTACCTCTACACCCACTACGCTAACCAAAAGCGCAAGCTCCCCGAAGGAGTCTTCGTCGGCTCCATCAAAGAGTTTGTCAAGGAGTACCCAGACTTGGCAGAGCGCTACTATGGACAGATAGCCGAGGTCGATACCGACGGCACCATTGCGCTCAACACGCTCTTCGTGCAGGACGCTTTCGTTCTCTACGTACCCGATGGTATGCAGCTCGAGCAACCCGTGCAGCTCGTGCAGTTGCTCCACGCTCAGGAGCCACTCCTCTGCATTCGTCGCTGGCTCATCATCCTCGGTGATCGTGCCGAGGCTTCTATCCTCGTCTGCGACCACACGATAGACCGCACCAGCTTCCTCATCAACCAAGTGGCCGAGATCTACGTTGGCGATGGTGCCCAGCTCAAGCTCTTTGATATGGAGGAGAATAGCCACCAGACGCACCGCACCTGCGCCTACTTCCTGCGCCAAGGGGCAGAGAGCCAAGTGACCCTCGCTGCCTATACGCTCAACAATGGGATCACGCGCAATAGCTTTCGGACGCGCTTCCTCGGGGAGCGTGCCGAGCAGATATTAGGCGGGGTTGCTGTGACCAATGGCACACAACATGTGGACACCTTCACCCGTGTTGAGCATATCAAGCCAAAGTGTCATAGTACGCAACTCTTTAAGAACCTCCTCGAGGAGCAATCCACGGGAGCCTTCTCGGGGCGCATCTTCGTAGCTCAGACGGCTCAGCAGACCGAAGCTTACCAGAGCAACCGCAATATGCTCCTCTCCTCCGAGGCTCGCATGTACAGCAAGCCCCAGCTAGAAATCTACGCCGACGATGTCCAGTGTTCGCACGGTATGGCTACGGGGCACCTCGACGAGGATGCGCTCTTCTATATGATGCAGCGAGGTATCCCTGAGCACGAGGCACGAGTCATGCTGAGCGTAGCCTTCGTCGGAGACGTCATCGCGCTCATGCCCCTAGAGGATCTACAGGATCGCATCGAGAGCATCGTACGCAATCGTCTTCTAGGCAAAGAGCCGACGCACTGCAGCAAGTGTGGTAAGCTAATCTTCTAACTCACGATATACTATCGTAATGAGATCTCGCTGGAGACTACACCTCGTGATGCTCTGCGTCACCATTATCTTTGGAATCAATGGGCCCTTCACCAAGGCACTCCTTGGTGGGGGGCTCACTCCATATACGCATATGTTCTGTCGCTTCCTGGGCGCCACGATACTCTTCTGGATCGCTTCGATCTGGGTGCCACGAGAGCGCATCGACCGCAAGGATTGGGGGAAAATGGCCTTAGCCTCTCTGACTGGAATCTTCTTCAACCAAGGGCTCTTTGCCATCGGCATGTCGATGACCTCGCCCGTCAATCAGTCGCTCGTCGCCACGCTGGGCCCTATCGTCACCATGCTCCTCGCAGCCGTCGTGCTCAAGGAGCCGATCACACGGCTCAAGGGGATCGGGGTCTTCGTCGGAGCCTCGGGCGCTCTGCTCCTCGTATCCTCCAATGGCTCCTCCACCGCAGGCTCTACGCTCGGCGACCTGATCTGCGCCACGGCAACTGTCTCCTACGCCATCTACCTCACCTCCTTCAAGGCACTCATACAGAAATACCACCCCGTCACCTTGATGAAGTGGCTCTTCGTCATCTCGCTCCTCGGCTCCGCTCCGATGGGCCTGCGTGACATGATGCGTACCGAGTGGAGCAGCTTCGATGCGACCTTCTACGGGCAACTAGCCTTCGTCGTCGTGGGTGCCACCTTCGTCGCCTACCTCTTGTTGCTCTTCGCACAGCGAGGCTTGCGTCCCACCGTCGTCAGCATCTACAACTACGGCATCCCCGTCATCGCCTCGCTACTGGCCGTCATGATGGGTCAAGACCAACTAACACTCGCCAAAGTGGCCTCGGCGGTCCTCATCCTGCTCGGTGTCTTCATGGTGACCCGAAGCAAAAGCCGCCAGCAGCTCCTCCGTGAGCAGCTGCGCAACGAATAGCACAGCACCCCTCACTCATTCAAATCAACCTCAGGAGACAAGGAAGTCTCCGTTAAGACGCACGGCTCGGACGTATGAACGAACCGTGCGTTCTTACATTGTGCTACCACATTGACAGGTTTCCAAGAATGTTCCAAGCTTGGAAAAGAAAGTTTCCACCGGTGGAAACTTAACTTTCCAATAGTGGAAACTTTACTTTCCACCGTTGGAAAACTCTAGCCCTGTAGGAGGAGCAACGTAAAAGAAGACACTCCAGCATCTTCGGAGACGCTGGAGTGTCTTGGTATGAAGCTATTGCGTGACGCCTTGTCAGCGTCAGCTGGCTTCCTTTATAGCAGGTACTTTAAGGTGTGGCGGTGATCGCCGTCTCTGTATACAATGATGAGGATACGAGTCTGTGCGGGGATTGCTACCCGACAGCTATTGACCCCGCTAGCGACCATCGTGAGAGCAGTGCCATCTACGTCATAGACAGCCTCTAGAGTCAGAGGCGCAGGCAGCGATAGATAGCAAGCGTCGCCCTCTGTGACAACCCGTATGGGAGCCGTCTCAGACGATCGGGTTGGGTCCTCTATCGCATTCCACTCTGGATCCATCTGCCATCGCAAGAGTGGCAGTCCGTCGTGCTGTCCAGAAACTATCGTCCAGACCTCGTTGAAGTCCCAGCCCGCATAGCTCTCCTGTTGCTTCATCTCGTCAGGACTCTTACCCATCACCTTGCAACCCTCTTGGTTAGCACCACCGATGGCGGGCAGGTCGGGCTGTATCGTCTGGTCATAGAGTACGTCACGCACGGTGCCCGTACCATAAGCTCCTAGCACAGAGCCTATAGCAAAGGGCGTTTCGCCTTCGATGCCTGAGACTTTACAGATTGAGTAGAGGCGCTCTATGAGCGTCGAGCTGTAAGTGGCAAAGCCTGACACGCCTCCTACGTACTGCTCTCCTTCTAGCGAAGAGATAGAGTAGCAGTCCGAGAGCTCTGACTCATTCGTTCGCCCAGCGATGCCACCCACGTAAGAGCGTCCGGTGATACGCTTAGCAAGATTGACCGACTCGCGGATCTTCGACTGCTCAGCAGAGCCCACGAGTCCTCCTGTCCAGTCACCACCCTCTATAAGGTCGGAGCTACAGAGCGAGCTCTCCACCTGTGACTTGTTGCAGTAGCCGATGAGACCTCCACAGTGACGTGGCTGCACTCCGTTGTACACGACACTCAGCAGAGAGCCACTCGTACGACAGCCACGTATGCGACCCAGTTCGCTCCAGCCTACGAGACCGCCTATATAGTCTCGGCCGTAGATGGTGACCTGTGCCGACGAGTGCTCTGTCAGACCGTCAGACTGAAAGCCGATCAGTCCACCAGCGTAAAACGCTTTGCAGTCCACCACCGACTCCGTCACGTGGCAGTTGCTGATGGTCTCCTCAAAGGTGTAGGCAAAAGCGGCAGCCACATTTTCCGATCCCGTTACAGAGGCTTTGTGGATCGTTAAGTTTGCCACACGCCCTTTCTGCACGTACCCAAAGAGTCCCTGGTAGTCGTGCTTCGGGCGGTTCATGTAGAGATTAGAGATCGTGTGCCCCTCGCCATCGTAGTATCCCTCGAAGCCCACCTTGGTCTCACGACCTCCGAGGAAAACGTATCCACCGATGGGAGTCCATCCCTCGCCACCGTTGATCTCCTTAGTAATAGCGAGATCTATATCGCACTTCTGTGCGATCCACACACCACGTAGGCTCTCGCCACCATTGACCATCTTAGCGATCCAGGCGAGATGAGCAGGCGTGGTCACCTCCAGAGGGCTGCTCTCTGTACCATCACCCGAAGGTGCCTCAGGCGACAGTACACTCTGAGCCGTGAGAGGAACTAGCGTAGTGATGAGGAGCATACATCCCCACCACATAGTCGTAAGAAAGCTCTTCATACCTATCGAACTATGACCTTGTAGCGATGATCCAAGAGCTCTACGAAGTAAATGCCACGCTCAGGTAGACGCAACACGCTACCAGCTCTATAGGTGCCAGTAGAGAGCTGTCGCCCATCAGCGGTGTAGATGGTAGCTACCACATCAGCTAGCCATACGATCTCCGACTGCTGTATGCGATAGGGGAGTGCCTCAGTAGTGGGGGCATCAATTGATGTGACCGCCTGTGCTACGATCGGAAGAGCGACAGTCGTCTCGCCACTCTTCAGGAGTAGCTCCGTGCTGATCGTCTCGCGTCTTGTCGGCGCAAACGTGATCGTAATCTCGCCTCCACTGCTAGGTAGTTGCTCAGGCGTAAACGATAGCGAGGGTACCGCATCACGTAGACCTAGTAAGACGGGCATCGTGGCACCTTCTGTGGTCAGTGTGACGCTCTGCGACTTCGTCTCGCCAATGGTAACAGAGCCAAAGTCTACCTGCTCAGCCGAGAGATTAAGGTGTATCTCTGGAGCTTCATACTCTGCCATAGGCACGGCTGTGACATCGAGATTTGTAAAGGCATAGATGGATAGCGAGTTGTCTGTGTAGTACTCATCTCCACGCATGTAAGGCTCACCGTTGACCACCCAGTGGTGTAGCTCGACCTTGCCCGAAGGATTATCAGGAGGAGCGATCTCAAAGAGTATCTCATCACCTGGATCTACCTTGCTGCCACTCTCAATCTCTGGGGAGTCGTTTTGCCCTCTGTTTTTGCATCTGATGATTGCCGTGCCGGGCTGCGTGTAGGTGACTGTGCGTGTCTCGCCAGACTTGTAAAACTGCACCTCCAGCTCAAAGCCCTCTGGGACATTCTGCTTGAAGAATATGTCAGGCTTCCCTGGGAAAGTAGCACCGCCATTGAGCAACCAGCGCAAGACAAAGTGATCGGCATCAACACCAGAGTCAAAGTAGACGGAACCCTGTAGCGGAAGCATATAGGTGTCTCCATCAGCCTCAGGAGCGATCACAGTTCCGTAGTCGTCCTGCTCGTCTATGTTCACCTCCTTGCCCTTAGAGCCCTCCTTGGGGCAGACAAACTTGACGGGTACAAGCTTACGGCAGTCGACGCGTACGGTTTTGCCCGCTGTGAGATTCTTCACCTCATAGAGCTTCAGATTATAGGAGCGACTGATCTCCTTGTCTCCGTCAAACCATAGGTAGTCGACGTACCCATCGGCAGCTGTGAGCTTCATCTCCACGGTGGCTCCTACAGGTATGAGATACTCGCTACCATCACCCTGTGGTGAGATGACAGTGCGCTGACCACTGACGATGGCCGTGACTTCCTTCTTGTGAGCGACTTGATCTCCATCGGTTAGAAAGCGTAGGGAGACCGTTCGCTCTTGCGCTCCACTCGTGAGCGCTAGCCCCATCAGTAGAAGCAGAGAGAGTAGATACTGTTTCATATGTTATGGATTAGTTAGTTGTTATTGATGAGAACTTTGTAGGTCCTACTACCTAGCTGAACGAGGTAGCACCCTGAGGCTAGAGGCACGTTGTACTGCGTAGCTCCTGAGCAGCGTGTTATGAGTAGTCCCTCTGTCGTATAGATATTTACGACAGCTGTCGGCTCGACACCGTAGAGGCTTAGCAGACCAGCGGATGTCGTATAGCGTAGCTCAGGCTGGACTAGAGACTCGATAGCGGTGATGCGCTGATATCGGAGGTTGTCAATACGATAAGTGGTCGACTGCTTAGGCATGTTACCTACATACTCAAAAGCGAGGAAGCAGGCTGTCGTGTCGGGTAGCTCGCTGAGCGTCACTTGTTGTGGAGCCCACTCGCACTCCTTGTCTGCGGTAAAGTCTTTCAGACGCGTGATCTCTCCACGCTTACTTACGGATACGAGGTGTAGCGTAGCCCCGTTAGGACGTAGCACTGATAGGTCAAAGGAGAGCGACCACTGATCTCGTTCTGGATGGCTTAAGTTGAGTGCTGGTAGGATCACAAGAGCGTGTATGTCGCCAGTGTGCCCGTCGAACTGGCTCTTGAGACCATCTATAGATAGGTATCGATTTGGCTTGAGCATGTCACCATTGTAGCGTCTCTCCCAGTTGCGCTTTCCGATGATAGCGACGGTGGTGAAGCCGTCAGGGATACCATTACCCTCCTCAAAGCTCTCTTGTAGCGAGTCTAGTGGGTTCGTATCGTCTAGTCCGTATATGTTTTCCATATCTCTTACGGATATATGGAGTGGGAGCATGATCACATTTACATCTTCGCTCTTGACGCGTATGTAGCCACTATACTCGCCCAGCTCCTCGGTGTCAACGAAGACCGTCATGGCTCCTCCCTGTGTAGTAGGCTCTGCATCTACCGAAAAGGTACCGAGGCTTTTGGATAGAACCTTGACAGATGGAGCTTTGGTCAAGTTCTCTCCATAGATCAAGCCCTTTGTGTCAGGGATCTCAACATTGACTGGAGTGATGCCGTAGTCTAGGCTAGGTATATCTACAGCGTAGAATGGGATCGCATCGGACGTGTCGTAGATCTTGATGTCATCAACGATTGCTATCCGCTCATCTTCTGTCGTATATAGGTGAATGAATGTCTCCTTGACTCCACCAGTCATCTCAAAGTCAAATGTGCGTAGATCTCCTCCCATCTTAGGCTCATAGCAGTGCACACGATGAGCTGAGAGTACCTTGCCCTCTTTGTCACGAGCCTCTACCTGTAGGGCGCTGTGTAGCGGATTCCACCCGTCCATAGCTAGACGGATACGAAAGTGCCCACCATGAGCCGAGAGGTCGAGAGCCTTGGTCGAGATATGACCCGTACCCTCATTGTCTCCTAGCTTGAGCACTTGGTTCTCTCCCACCTTATTGATATAGGCGCCATGATCTGTATGCCAAGTCTCATTGCCGGCCCACTCCTTGATGTTGTAGGGTAGTGCTGTAAAGTCTTCCTCAAGGTAGACCTTATTGACTGGCAGGTAGTCTTTGAGATCTGCTATCTGGCACTTGTTCCAAGCATCGGCTGCTTGATAATCAGCCATCACGGATGATGGTACAGCCACTGTGATCTGGGGAGCCAGAGCATCCTCAAACATCATTCCGCCCATTACTACGCCCTCATAGGGGATGGTCAGTAGCTTCAAAGCTTTACATCCCGTTAGAGCGTCCATCTGTATATAGCTTACAGAGGTCGGTAGGTGTAGCTCTGCTAGGCTGGTGCACCCCTGGAAGGCAGCACCCTGTATCGTATGCACTTGAGACGACAGTATGCGTACGGACTGAAGAGCCTCACACCCCTCAAAAAGTCCATACTTGATCGTCAAGTAATCTCCATAGAGCGATACGCGCTCTAGTCGCTTACAGCCCTTGAAGACTTGATTGCCTATAGCTTGGTCATCCTCAGGTATCGTCACATTAAGATATCGTATACCGGTGTTTTCGTAAGCGTTGCTACCTAAGTCTACGAGCGTAGAGGGAAAGACGACGGCACGCAGAGCGGTGCAGTCCTTAAAGGCCTCTCCTCTTATTACCTTCAGCCCATCGGGTAGCTCGATGTCACTTAGAGCGGTACACCCTTCGAAGGCTCCCCACTCAATCTCTTCCACACCGTCTATATAGCTTACGGTGCGTAGGGCGGTCGCTCCCTTAAAGGCTTCGCGGTCAATGATGGTAGCCGTGGATGGGAGGCGAATCTCCTTCAAGAAGATACAGCTGGCAAACATGCGCCTACCAATCTTGTTTGCCTCCACCTGTGCATATTCAGGGGCTGCATACCGCTCGGCATCGGGGTGCAGTGTCGCCTTTCTCAAGTCTAAGTACTCCAGCATGTCGGTCGCTCCAGACTCTACGGGTAGAGTTGACATGGTAGCTCCTGCGAGCCCTCTAAGGAGTGCTATATCCTTACCATTGAGAGGTCCCGAGATGCGTAGCGCTTTGATCGGCTTGTTGAGCTTGTCCAGAGCCTCAGCGAGTGTGCCTGGAGTTTCTGTAGTAACCCTCTGTATCGTCAGCTGAGCCACGAGCGGAGAGCTCCAGAGGGCACAGAGGATTAGGAGGACGATGCTTTCCCTCCTCAAGGTTGTCAAACGAAGTAATGTCTGCTGCATATGTTTTAATCTAAATATAGTTGGGTGAAGCATAAGTAGGAGGCGCTTGCTGAGATCTGTGAGTCTTGACTCGTAGCTTCTACTAGAGAAGGGGTAGACTCACTCTGTAAATCTTGAGGGATCATCTGCCAGCAAAGATAAATAAATTTACAGGTAAAAGAGCCTTGTGTGTAAAGGATCTTAATCGCGCGAGCCGTGTAGCCTGCTGGTATGTGCCTCTACTACAGGCTATAGATCTAGCGAATATGTTAACTACTCGTGGAAGATGACGAATCGCTCATGGGATATTTTCTGATGCTCACGGAGGAACGAGAAATTTCTTCGGACTTATGATTTCATTTGTCCGAAGTTTCATTTCATTTGTCCGAAGTTTTATATCTCGCCTCGGTGGAGAATAAAAGATCTCTACGGAGGGATTTAGCTTTTCCTCTGTGGAGCGTGAGCTTAGAGGGGAGGGGCTAGATGTTTAGAGGATAGATATTAAGGAGTGGAGGAGAGGAGTGGTCTGTTGCTTCTGATCAGCGGACAATAAAACGAGAGAGACCTATCTGCTCCCAGGAGGGGTGTCAGATAGGTCTCTCTATCGTTGTACGGTCGGTGGGACTCGAACCCACACACCTCGCGGCATTAGATCCTAAGTCTAACGCGTCTACCAATTCCGCCACGACCGCAGCGAGGTTTGCGTCTGCAAAGGTAAGAATAATCTTTGAATTAGCAAGCGTCCGTGTGACAAAAGCTGGCGAGCCAGCCCCAGACGCCTCGTCTAGATGCGACTCAGCGGTCGCTTTTAGTCTGCTTGCTAAATGGAGATTAGCGCAGTGAGACGAGTAGCGTGCCGTCTTCGTAGACGAAGGTGAGCTTGTCCTCCTTAGCAAGCCAGCCGAGCGCTGCGTAGATGTCCTTCTCGGTACGTATCTTGGTTGCTTTCTTGAGCTGCTTGACGTCCATCTTGCCGAGCTTGTCGAGTGCATTCCAGATGAGCCCTGCGTTGGTGCCGATGTAGGCGATCATGTTTTCTTCCATAGTGCTAGTGTATCTGATTTTCTATACAGCAAAGCTACAGAAAAAGATTGATATAGCTCTTACGACTAGGTTAAGCTGTGGAGCTTTTCTAGGTAAGGGGTGCAGAGATCGTAGATGGCTATACCAGTGGCGACGCTTACATTGAGCGAGTGCTTGGTGCCATACTGAGGTATCTCGAGGCAGTAGTCGGCGTACTGGATCACTTCGTCAGAGACGCCGTGCACCTCATTGCCCACGATCAGCACGGCTCCACGGTCGTCTAGTGCTGGTTGGCTGCCGAGGGTGATGCTCTGGTGTGTCTGCTCGAGGGCGAGGATGGTACGTCCCTCTTGTCGGTACTGCTCTAGCACCTCGATGGCGGAGTCTAGGTGTCGCCAGGGTACCGCCTCCTCGGCTCCGATGGCGGTCTTGTGGAGGAGCGGGTGGGGCGGACAGCCTGTGATGCCAACGAGGAGAAGCTCCTCTATGCGGAAGGCGTCTGCCGTGCGAAAGATGGAGCCGACATTGTGCATGCTGCGTACGTTGTCGAGGAGTATGGTGAGAGGTACTTTGGAAGCGGTGTGGTACTCCTCTGTGGTGAGACGCTGCATCTCTAGGATAGAGGTTTTCTCTATAGGCATAGCGGGGTGGGGGCTTTTTTACTTGGTGTCTTTGTACCCTTTGGACTGAAGGAGCTTGATGAGCTTCTCCTTATTGTTTTGCTGGATCAATATCTCTCCATCACGTGTGGAACCACCACAACCGAGCGACTGCTTGAGCTGGCGGGCGAGGTCTGCGAGGTCGCTGTCGGAGCCGACGAAGCCTCTGATGATGAGCGCCTCTTTGCCTGCACGTCCAGCGCGTGAGTACTCGATGCGTAGTCGCTGCTGTGCGGCGGGGAGGGTCTCTACCTCTAGGCTCTCGGCTTGTGGCGTCCAGTCGGGATCGGTGCTGTAAACGATACCGCTCGTGGAGGGGGCTTTGCTCTTTTTCTTACTCATAGCTGTGGGGTCAATAGTGAAATGAACTGCCTCCGACGAATTCACGAAGGAGGGAGGTCGAGGGCACCTCGTCAAAGGGGGCGGGGCGCACATGCTCTAGGAAGCGCAGCAGGCGGCGAGCCTCGCTGTACTCCTGAACACAAGCGGGGACCTGGTAAAGGATGCGCTCGGCGAGCGTCTTGAGGACGGCGACCTCGTACATGAGGGCGCTGTTGAAGAGGACGTTGGCTCTCTGCTGGTAGGGGAAGATCCATCGCTCCTCACCAGCTCGCACGCTGTGCCAGCGACTGATGGTGTCGATGGCTGAGTAACCTCTATACTTGTGGTCTCGCACCATGCGCCTCAGGAGACGTATATCGGTGCTGGGGATACGGTTGTGCGCATCCAGTCCGATGGCTGTGAGGGCGCTGATATAGATATTGTAGGTCAGAGGCTGTAGATCCTCGGGAATAAGCCTAGGATTGAGCGCATGAATGCCCTCGATGAGGAGCAGGTCGCCCTCACCCAGCTGTAGGAGCTCCTTCTGATAGACTCTAGCACCTTGGTTAAAGTCAAAGATCGGCATGTCAACCAGTTCGCCTGCCAAGAGACGACGCAGATCACTCGCAAAGAGCTCTAGGTCTAGCGCCTCAATGTGCTCATAGTCGTACTCGCCCTTGTCATCTAGAGGGGTGAACTCACGAGCGACGAAGTAGTTGTCGAGCGAGATCTGATGGGGACGAAGGTAGTTCGCCATGAGCTGCAGACGAAGCCGCTTGGTAAAGGTGGTCTTGCCCGACGAGGAGGGACCCGCTACGAGTACGATGCGTACGCCCTTTTCGTAAGCTTCGGCTATCTCAGTGGCTATGGCGGCTATCTCTTTCTCCTGTGCCGCCTCGGCGACCTGTACGATCTCGGAGAAGTGACCCGTGGCGATCGCTTTGTTTAGGCTGCCCACATAGCTAACGTCAAGGAGGTTGAGCAGGCGAGACTGCTTGTCAAAGACTTCGCGCATCGGCTGCTGTGGCTCGAAGGGGGCTAGCTCCGTAGGATTGACTATCGAGGGTACACGTATCAGTACGCCACCGAGGTAGGGGACGAGGTCGTAGAGCTGGACTTGTCCTGTGGAGAGGAGTAGGGAGCCGTAGTAGTTGTCGGGATAGCCATCGAGATAGTGGTAAGTGACGTAGGGCTGTCCGCTGGAGGTGATGAGGTCTACCTTGTCCATCTCTCCCATAGCGGTAAAGATCTGCACCGCCTCCTCGGCAGGCACGGTGCGGCGCTCGAAGGGCAGGTCAGCCGCAATGAGATGGTCAATGCGTCGCTTGACGAGAGCTAGTTGCTCCTCTGTAATCCCTTTGTCGCCACACTTGACTACGCTAAAGTAGCCCCCCGAGAGGGAGTGGCGTACGCTCAGATGGTAGTGGGGCAGCTCGTCGTGGAGCGCCTTGGCAAAGAGGAGACAGAGGGAGCGTAGATAAGTGTGTCGACCGCTCTCCGCGGTGAGCCCGACGAACTCAACCTGGCAGGACTCGCGGAGCCTCCAGTCGAGGGGCACGGTAAGATTGTTGACTCGCGCATTGACCGGCTCGAAGCCGAGTGTCGTGCGGTAGCTCTGTGCTATCTGATAGAGCGTGGCCCCTGGGGGGACGCTCAGGTATTCGTCGAGATTGGTGCAGTATATAGATAGATTTTCCATGAGAATGGGTAGATTTAATCCAAAGGGTTAGGCTAGGCAGTCTAAAATCGTTACCTTTGCGGTACGAAGTTACGAAATAGCTGTCACCAAGAGACTATAATCGGTCACACGAGGTGGCTCAGTCACATAGGAGCGACCTGTGACTATGTGCCTTCAGCCTAAGCAATAGCTCGGGTGCAGGGAGCTTTCGCTCGATAAATGACATACAAACAACGATATACTCATGACGTTTACTCTGTTTGACTTTATCTATCTGCTGGGATCGCTAGGACTCTTCCTCTTTGGTATGAAGATCATGAGCGAAGGCATCCAAAAGGCTGCGGGCGATAGGATGCGCCAGATCCTCTCAGCGATGACCTCTTGGCGAGTCTTAGGACTCTTCACAGGTGTCTTGGTGACAGCCTTGGTACAGTCGTCTAGTGCTACGACACTGATGGTCGTTAGCTTTGTCAATGCTGGGCTTCTCCAGCTAGGACAGGCGATCTCGGTCATTATGGGTGCCAACATTGGTACGACCGTCACAGCGTGGGTTATCACGCTCTTCGGCTTTAAGATAGATATATCAACGTTTGCGATACCGCTCTTTGCAGTCTCTATACCGCTCATCTATATGAAGCGGGAGCAGCTCAACTCGCTCGGTGAGTTCCTCATCGGCTTCTCGCTCCTCTTCCTCGGTCTGCAGTTTCTCAAAGACTCTATGCCCGACCTGCAGAGCCATCCCGAGGCGCTCGCCTTCCTGCAGGGCTACACCGATATGGGCTTTGGTTCTATCCTGCTCTTCCTCTTAATAGGTTCCATTATGACGCTGGTGGTGCAGTCCTCCAGCGCCACAGTGGCGATCACCCTCATCATGTGTTCGAAGGGCTGGATCCCCTTCGAGATCGCTACGGCGATGATCCTGGGCGAAAACATCGGTACCACCATCACGGCCAATCTAGCAGCCCTCGGAGCTAATATCAATGCGAAGCGTGCTGCTCTCTCACACCTGCTCTTCAATGTCTTTGGCGTGCTACTCGTCTTGATATTCTTCTACCCCTTTACCAATATGATCGCCAACTGGCTTGTCAATATGGGCGTAGGAGATCCACGTGAGCTATATGCCTACACCAATCAGCTCAGCCAGATCTACGACCCCGCCAGCATGAGCGCCATCGCCTCGACAGAACCCTTAGCCGATCCCTCGCTAGCAGCGATACAGGCGCAGATCATGAGCCTCGCTACAACGGTCTCGATAGGTCTGTCACTCTTCCACACCACCTTCAACTTGCTGAACGCCTTCGTCATGGTTTGGTTCGTACCAGTCTACGTCAAGATCTGCAAGCGTGCCATCCCAATGAAGAAGTCTAAGAAGGGGACTACAGAGCAGACACACCTACGATACATCCGTGCTGGTATCCTCCCGACGGGAGAGATCGGACTACTACAGGTGCAGCAAGAATTGGCCGAGTATGCTAGTCGAGTCACGCATATGATGTCGTACTGTGAAGGTATGCTCAAGACGGATAACCCCGTCGAGCTTAAGAAGCTCTACAACAAGTGCGAGCAAGAGGAGGATATCTCCGATGCCGTCGAGGTCGAGATAGCGGACTACCTCAACAAGATCTCACACACCGAGCTGGGTAGGGAGTCGCAGAGTGACATCCTTGTCTACTACCGTGTGGCGACCGAGATAGAGAGTGTCGCCGATGCGGCTGTGGGTATAGCGCGTGAGATCAATCGCTACCACCAGCTCGGTAAGAGTTACACTGATATGGTACGAGACAATCTCCTTCAGATTCATGCCATCGCCACTGAGACAGCACTCAAGATGTCCGAGCTACTTCGTCGTGACAAGCTCTCGGAGGCGGACGCTCGTGAGAGCTATACACTGGAGAAGCAACTCAACGACCTGCGCACCTTGCTGAAAGCGCAAAACATGGACAACGTCCGTACGCAGAAGTACGACTACCCCGAGTCCGTAAGCTATATGGATCTCGTAGGCTACTACGAGCAGCTGGGTGACTACGTGCTCAACGTCGTCCAGGCCGCTACCAAGGGATAGGAGAGACGTCTAAAGTCATTCCATCAATAGGGATGCACAGAGGTTTGTCTCTATAAAGAATTCCTACTTCCTTATTGCTAATAGATACCCACGGAGAAAATTATAATTCTCTCCGTGGGCGTTTTTTTATACTCCAGTGAGGAACGAAAAAAAACTTCGGACTTGTGATTTCATTCTTCCGAAGTTCCATTTCATTCTTCCGAAGAAATTTTCCGTTCTTCCGAAGAAATAGTGATTCTCCTCGGAGCTATTTGGGAAAAACCTCGGAGGATTTGGATTTATCACGAGGGACTCTGCTGGAGGCGCTGGTCGTGACGATGCACGAGGTAGAGGAGCCAGCCTCCGTAGACTACGTGGTAGAGTGCGATGACGAGGTAGTAGGTGGAGACGGTCTCGGCGAAGGGTGTGCGCAAGACGTAGATGAGGAGCACCAGGAGGGCAACCTGTAGAAGGAGGTTGAGCAGTTGGACACGTAGGTGTGCTCTTTGTCGTCCAATGATGTCGGGGATGACGTTGATGATGGAGGTAAAGAAGAGGACGAGCAGGTAGACCAGCATGGCGCGTATGATTGCTGTGCAGGCGGCGTACTCGGGAGCTAAGAGCCAACTGACGAGATAGGGCATAGCCCACCAGAGGAGTAGGAGCGTGGGGAGGCCTACGAGGAGCGTTACCATGAGGAGCGGACGGACGAGCGGTCGCCAGGGAGCCTGCGCATGGTGTGCTATCGAGAGACGGTTGAAGTAGACCTGACTAACGCTGTCTGCGATGAGCTGTATGGGACGACGCGCCAGCATCGTTGCCATAGAGACCAGTCCTACCTCTACGGTGGTGTAGCCCAGCGGTAGGAATAGGATGAGCAGCGAACCGAGGAGGGTGGTGATGACTGCTTGTGGAAGACTAAAGAGCGGGAAAGCTCTGTACTTTCGAGCTACAAGCCTTAGCTGAAGACGACTAGATGAAGTCTTCGCTTGCCTGCGAAGCTTGAGTGGTCGCAGGAGTGGAATGAGCGCAAGCAGCGTGGAGGCTATCTGGGCGCCCCACAAGCTCCAGACGGAGGGGGAGAGGAGTCCGAAGCCTACTTTGAGACCATTATTGCCTAGTCCCTGCACTGCCTTGCTAGTGGCGATGCGCTTGAAGTGTCCTAGGCTTAGTGCGTAATTGCTTAGCGTAGCGCATAGTCCCAAGGCGCAGACGACGGGCGGGATGAGCCAGAGCTTGCCCTGCAGAGAGGCGTAGCGGGTTGTTCCGATCCACGGATCAATGGCTGGGGCGAGGGCGAGTAAGAGGAGTGTCGCTAGAGCTGTGATCCAGAGAGTGAGGCGCAACAAGTGGCTTCGCTCTAAGGGCTCTTGGCAGACGACGATGGCTTGTTCGTAGCGCCCTCCCACAGCGATGCTCAGTAGCGTGGCGATGGAGAGGATGAGTGCTAAGTCGCCTAGCGTATCTGGTGCGTATAGTCTGCTGATCCAGGGTAGGAGGAGCAGAGCTATCAGCTGTACCCCGACGCCAACAGAGAGGAGTAGACCGCTGTCGGCTAGTATGGAGCGTAGTGATCGGGGCACTTTCACAGCTTTAGTATAGATCGAGGAAGGCTAGAAGCAGGTAGACGGCTGGCACAGCGAGGAGGAAGCTGTCTATGCGATCGAGGATGCCTCCGTGACCCGGGATGAGCTTGCCTGAGTCCTTGACCCCAGCCTGACGCTTGAGGCTACTCTCAAAGAGGTCGCCGATGGTGCCAAAGATGGCGACCACTGCAGCGATGAGCAACATGCGTAGCCAGCTTAGCTCTGGGAATAGGAGCAGGCGCAGGACGACTGCTGAGAGGAGGACGAGGAGGAGTCCCCCGATGGAGCCTTCGACGCTTTTCTTTGGTGAGATGCTGGGAGCCAGTCTCCGTTTGCCCCATCGTGAGCCGACGAGGTATGCGCCCGTGTCATTGACCCATATAAAGATGAAGATGGCGAGGAGGAGCAGTCCGTTGTACTGCGTCATGGAGGAGAAGGGGTCGATCGTAAGGGTTAGCCTGATGGCCAGCGCAAAGGGGGCGGCTATGTAGAGCTGGCCTATGAGGCTGTTGCCGAGGCTGGGGAGCATAGCCTGGTGCGGGAGGAATGTGGAGCGACAGACGACATAGAGGAGGTAGAGCAGATAAGGGAGGAAGATGCCTAGACCGCGACTGATCGCCATGCCATACTGCGCCGTGGCGTAGAGGAGCCAGACGGCGGCTGCACAGTCGAGTACGATGCGGAAGATGTAGGGGCGATTGACGCCTGTGAGTCGGTTGAACTCGATGATCCCTGCCACCGCAAAGACGGAGAGCAATACCCATAATCCCCAAACTATGGAGAGTACTAGGACTAGCACGATCAGTGCTACATATATAGTTCCCGAGATAAGGCGGGTGGTGAAGTTCGACATGGTAGCGTTGTATTCAGTAATTGTCGTGAGTTGCGTAGGACTTAATAAGTTAGTCGGGCAGAAACGCTCATCGAGTGAGTATCTCTGTCCGACTTCTAGATAGGACTATTCGCTTTCTGCAGGCTCCTCTTCTGTTTGCTCATCTGAGGGAGCGGGCGTAGGGTGGTCATCCTCCTTTTTAATGTAGGGCGGAGGGGTAGCATTAGCTTGGCGCTGGGCTCGAGCTGCCTCGTTGAGCGCATCGAGCTCGTCCGAGCGGGAGATCCACTGGCGCTTGCCGAGGATCCTCTCCACATCTTCCGTATAGATCACCTCGCGCTCTAGGAGTAGCTGCGCTAGCTGGTGATGCTGCTCAGCATACTGTGTCAGGATCTCCTTAGCACGGGTATACTGTGTGGCGATAAGCTTGGAAACCTCCTGATCGATGATGACTGCCGTCTCCTCACTGTACGGCTTTTGGAATGTATAGCCGTCGCTCTGTGAGTCGGCGTAGTTGAGGTTGGGGAGCTTGTCACTCATACCGTAGTAGGTGATCATAGCATAGGCGAGCTTGGTGACACGCTCTAGGTCGTTGGCGGCGCCTGTCGAGATGCGATCGAGGAAAAGCTCCTCAGCCGCACGACCGCCCAGTAGCGAGCAGAGCTCGTCGAGGAGCACCTGCGTGTGGGTGATCTGTCGCTCCTCAGGCATATACCACGCAGCGCCAAGAGCTTTGCCACGAGGCACGATGGTCACCTTGACCAAAGGATTGCCATACTCCGTCATCCAGCTGACGGTAGCGTGTCCCGCCTCGTGAATGGCGATGCTACGACGCTCGTCCTCGGTGATGATCTTGTTCTTCTTTTCCAGACCACCAATGATACGATCCACAGCATCCATGAAGTCTTGCTTTTCGATGGACTGCTTGTCGTGGCGGGCCGCAATGAGCGCAGCCTCATTGCAGACGTTTGCTATGTCAGCTCCCGAGAAGCCTGGCGTCTGTCTCGATAGTTGATCCACGTCTACATCAGGTCCCAGCTTGAGCCCCTTCATATGTACGAGGAAGATCTCCTTGCGGTCGTTCAGGTCGGGCAGGTCTACGTAGATCTGGCGGTCAAAGCGCCCAGCACGTAGGAGCGCCTTGTCGAGGATGTCCACACGGTTCGTCGCTGCGAGGATAATCACCCCGCTATTGCCGTCGAAGCCGTCCATCTCGGTGAGGAGCTGATTGAGCGTGTTCTCCCGCTCGTCATTACTGCTGAAGCCAGCGTTTTTGCTACGCGCACGCCCCACAGCGTCGATCTCGTCGATGAAGATGATACAGGGCGACTTCTCCTTAGCCTGCTTGAAGAGGTCACGAACACGGGAGGCGCCTACACCGACGAACATCTCCACGAAGTCCGAACCAGAGATGGAGAAGAACGGCACGTGCGCTTCGCCAGCGACCGCCTTCGCAAAGAGCGTCTTACCAGTCCCTGGAGGACCCACGAGGAGCGCTCCCTTGGGGATCTTACCGCCCAGCTTGGTGTACTTGTCGGGATTCTTGAGGAACTCAACAATCTCCTGTAGTTCCTGCTTAGCCTCGTGGAGTCCCGCCACATCGTCGAAGGTGACGTGCGACTCATTCTTGTCATAGAGCTTAGCC